>CAYYUU010000827.1:0-4179 GCA_964474955.1 uncultured Alcaligenaceae bacterium
AGAGTCGATTGACACTTTGTCAAGCGCAATCAAAACCGCTCAAACCAAGGAATAAACGATGTTTTCTGGCGCGGACGACCACACCGAAGCAGGTTTGGACTTGAATGTAGGTGCTTCATAGGGGTGCGGTGACTGCTTACAAACTGAGGTCTTCGCAAGTTGCCAAATGCAACACCAACATTATCACTTCGAATACACTATCCCGGTTTAATGACCTTCAGAGCAACTTTACGTCAAACCGATTGCACCTCCTCGACCACGCTGTTCGGTGAGCGGCGAGTTCACCGTCGTCCCGAGGCTGTCGGGAGGCGACTCTGGGAAACTCCCGGCAACCCGATCCATCGCCAACAGTTCTTCAATCTCAACGCCAAGTTGCATGTCGCCGGCACAGGCCTGATACAGTATAGGCTCTTACTCGGCCGTGTCGGAATATTCCACGGCAGCGTTAAAGATCGCGACTTGGATCGGATGTCCCGCCGACATGGCTGGCCCTCGTTTGCACGGCGTCCGAAGTCCTATGCGCCGTCCGTACCGTGAGGGTATCAGACTTTCTGAAACAAAATCCGAGGGCCGCCGTCCGGCCGACCCAGCCTTAGTCGCCCCCCAATCGCAAGTCCTCGGCCTCCCCGACCGACAGGGCTCTCTCGAAGACGATGAACTCATCGATTTGACCGTGGAACGTGCGGCCCGTCCGCGGATCGCGGAACGACCATTCCTTTTCCGACTCGGATACGTTCAAGAGGGGCTTATTGAGCGACTCCGCGGCAATCGATCTCGGGATGATCCGGAAATCTCGCTGGTTGCCGGCATCCGGAGATTCCGGGATGAATGCCCCCGCTGTCGGGGTGAATCGGCGCTGGACCGCCTTCCCGTTCAGGAACACGCGGGATTCCATTTCGGTACGGTTCGCGAAGCAAACGAGGTCGTACCATTTCCCCGCTTCGACGGGGCCCGCGTCCATCTCCTTGGAGCGGTAACGCCGGTCCCCGCCTTCCAGATTCACGCGGAGATGGCCGTCCTTGACCCGCACCCGGAACCACCCCGTTTCCGGCCCGCAGGTCAAAATGGGCTGTTCCCCGGCCCCCACGTCTTTGAGTCGGAACCGAACGGCGACCGCAAAGGACCGGTAATTCAGCGAGGGGGTTTTCACGCGGAACTTGGTCTCCCCCGCTTTGCGAATCTTTCCGTCGCCAACGAGGGCTCCCTCTTTCACGGTAACGTCCCGTGTGATCGCCTTGCTGTCCGCGCCGGAAATGTCCCGGACGCGATCGTTGAACCGAAAGTGAGCGAGTGTCTTCGCGGACTTGAGGAGCGACTGCTTGATTCGCTCGGCTTCACTCCGGTCAAGAGTGGCGCAAACATCGACACTGCTGATAACACCGCCGGCCGGAAAAGTTCTTTCTTCCCACCATTTGTCCCCGTCACAGCGGACCGACCACCTCGTCTTCTTTCCAGGTTTCAAGGCCCGGATGCGACGGCTCAGTTCCGCCTGGGCTTCCTTCGTGAAACCCACTTCCAGCACGACTCGTCTGGTGCCAACCACCGGGTCGTGCACTCGGCTTTTCAATTTGCAATATTGGACATGGTCTTTGGTCACCACGAAGAGGGGCTTCTGATGCGGATACACCTTATCGTAGAAGGGGTGCCCGCCGAAGGCGTACTTCTTGTCTCGGGGTGACACTAGTGGTTTCAGGGCCGTGACACCCTCGATTGGCTCATACTCTATCGCGAAGATTTCGACCTTCGGCGTCTCTTCGGGTTTCGGAAGCGGTGCCGGCCGAGCATTTTTGGCCATTGGCCCGCCTTGCTTCTCCTTGTTGGCGTTTTTTTGGTCGGTGGCCGGGGCGGATGGTTGGCCCCACAATTGCGGGATGAGCACGGAGCTGGTTGCCCCTGCGATCCCCACCACGACCAGAATGGCGACGAGCACGAACTTCTTTGAAACGAACATGGTTTGACTGACTCCCTGAGCAAGAGAAATGGTGGTTACAGACAACTTGCCCTCCACCGAGCCTGTGCCGGTGACGTGGGCTCCCTGTGTGGTCGAACTGAGCAACCGATACGTCATCGCAGTTCCGGGTCGAGGGGCCTACGCCGTGACAATCGCCGCTGACCCCAGTGAGAACCCTTGCTTCCGCAGCCGACTTGCCAACAGGCGTCGACCACGAATTACTCGGACGGACAGTGTACGCTTTGGGCAACTACAACGTCGCGATGCCTCACTCTGGGTCAGCCCTTCTAGGTCACAAAGGACGATAGCTTCTTTCACTTTCTGAGGCAGTTTGGCCAGCTCCTCAGCCCTCCGAATTGTTTTCAAGAAAGTCAGTGATCAGATGAGCATCCGAAGCTTCCTCCGTCGATTCTAGCAGATTGCAAAGCGAATCGAGGAAATCGACGATGGTGTTGGTGTTGGTAATTTTTTGGCAATGAAAAGCGTTCCAGAATCTTCTCTGAAATAGTGGTGCAGAAAAAAGTCCAATCGTCTGCAATTGTCAGATCATTTTTGGAGATGTGCCCACGATTCGTCAGATTGAGCGTAGCCGCAGTTCGGGCAATTGAAGCAGATCGGTGCGACGATAACGGCAGCATCATCTCGGGGCTACTTTCCTAGTTTGATCTTTGCGACCTTCAATGTGGCTGGATTCGTTCTGTTCTGGGGCCCGTCGTAGAAGCAGGCCCAGATGTGCCCGTCGTGTTCCGTCATGCCAACGGGTTGGGCCGTGGTGGTACCGGTCGGCAATCGCAGAAGTTCGGTCAGTTTTCCCGTCGATGCGTCAACCTCACATAGTGCGTTGTGCGCTCTGTCACCGTCGATGAAGGCGGTAGCGATAATTCGCTTGTCTCTCAGAACTAACAGGTTGGGATGCCCGAATCGCAGGCTGATTGGCCTCCACGTCCATTGTTTGTAGGGAGCCTTTGAAACACCGAATGTCCCCGTGGCATACGAGCGACTTTCGATTAATAAGCGGCGCACCCGATCAAAGTCGTACTTCTTGAAACTGAGCAGACAGAACGCGCGGTCTTTGGTAAAGGCAAGCTGCGATTCCCGTGGCCCTTTGAGTGTCTGTGTGTTGTGAGCGAGCTTGTAAGTCGTTTCTGGTGGTGAGCCTTTGCAAGCGGATTCAACACGGAAGAATTCAAACTTTTCTCCACAACTCGAGGTTTCATCTGTGGCGCAATAGGCCCGGTTGTTTTGCCAGAAGATTCGGCTGTTAGGTTTGTTCAGGTCGAAATCGAGTTCTTCTCGCCATTTCTTCCCATCGTCAGTCGACCAGAAGATGGCCTTCTTGGGTGCGCGACCCGTCACGCAGAGTCGGCCCGATGGCATTTCGGAGAACCAAACGGGCCGGCCTGAATAGTGGGGTGTAATGTGGATTCCGGGGTTTCGCTCTTCGGCCTTGGAACGAAGTGTCGCGACTGATTTCCAATCGCGACCATCGACGGATCGTAGAATGTAAATCGCGGTCTGACGTTCTCGGATCGGTTTGGTGAACGCGATGTAAAAGTGGTCTTTGTAGCGAACGATGTCTGTTTCCGATTGGAGTTCATCGCGCGGACCAACGGTGCTGATTGAGACAATCTCGGTTTTCGTTGGATTCGCCTTAGGCGGTTTCTCTGCTTGGAGTTGCGCAAGGCCCGGAACGCACCGGGCTACAAGCAATACCGCAACTGCGATCGATGTTTTCAGGTGTTGATTCATGATTTGTTCCTGGTGTCGAAAAATGAAGGAAGAAAACAAGAGGAATTAGCGTATACGTGAAATTCAAGTACCACAACCAACGACCTGGATTCTTTACTTCTTCGAGATCCGAGCCAGGGAATTCTCCGCAGCTTGGCGGATCGAAGGAATCAGGGCATCGCTCGAGATTTCTTCCAGGATCGAACGAGCAGCAGGGGTAGCCAGAGTCTCAAAGAGGTCCAAAGATTCCAGAATTCGCCACCGAGTTCGCAACTGGTCCGGAGTCAGCTTGGGTTCGTTGAGTTTTGCCAGAAGATCCAACACACGCGATTGCACTTCCTGTGACTTGCTGGTCTTCAGTGCTTCTTGTAACGGATAGGTCACTAGTTCGCCATATTCGGCCAGCTCGGCTTGGGCTTTGGCGCGAATGATGTAGCGGTCATTGTCAAGAAGCTTGATGAGTCGCTGCACGCGGCTTTTATCGAGTTTCGGAACAGCAA
>CAYYUU010000828.1:0-4171 GCA_964474955.1 uncultured Alcaligenaceae bacterium
ATTTACTGTTCCGTCTCGAATTTGGTATTTCGCCACACCCATCGGTTGGGAACTTCTGAGGGTACCTCAGGCTCGGTTTGGGACCGACAACAACAGCGCTCCTGCTTGTTGGAAGCCGGAAAGCCCCAACTCAATGCGACCTGACCAAGCGAGATGCGCTCTATAAATTTCCCGTTCCCAAAGAAAGAACGCATGTCTTGGGCGTTCTTTCGCGGAGCGAAAGACGACAATCTCCAAATGCGCCACTTATTGATCCCTCCGCCGGAGCGAAAAGCAACTTTTCCAAACACGACACTCTCACAAAGCCGGCGTAGTTCTCGAATCACTTCTTTTGCTTGATCCACATCGGAGACGACCAGGCGACTTCGTCGTTTTCCTGCACCACTCGCACGTAGTAATAATGTGTGTTCCCGGTGCCTCGCGGGTCAGTCCATTCGCCCTCGAATGTCGCTCCCTTCGGCTCGAACTTCTTCACGGGTGTGCTGTCCTTCATCACCTCGACCTTTTTGAGCTTGTCGGTCCCAACAATCTTGAAGGTGATCTTCGGTGCCTTGTTCGTCGTGAACTCGTCGCCCATGATGTAGTCGCCGCTTCGCACTTCCATGATGATGTTATCCGTCGCGCCGTAAACATGTCGTTTCTTGACGGCGGCAAGAATACTCTTCCGGTCATTCTTGAGCGCGAGAACCACAAAGTACGAAATGTGCGTTGACCAGTGATCGCTCGAAGCCTGGAAGCCGAGGCGATATCCTTTCTCAAGCGCGGAATCCACAAACCCTTTCGGTCGCCATCCTCCGATGTTCGCGGGGAAGCGTTTGAGTTGCGGATCGTATCCGGCTCGCGGGGCTCCGGGGTGTTCGTACGACATCCTGTCCCCTTGATAGATTTCCACGATCGGCTCGGCCTTCGGGTCGTTGTCTCGCCAGTCCGTTCCCATCCCGGTCGCGGAAGTGTGGACGGCACAAATCCCATTCATCTCGTGAAGATATCGGTAGAGCATCTTCGTATCGTCCGGGTGAACTCCGCCAGGCCAACGCTTTCCTTTCGGCGGTTTTTTGTTCGGAGGAGCGAGCCTCGGCAGAGTCATCACGCCACGCTTGTCGAACATAACATTCCGGTGACCGTGTGGGTACGAAACGCTCCGTTCGTACGTGTGCATCGGCGTGAATCGGCCAGCCACGAGATACGCGTCGTTGAACTTTTGCGTGATGTACCACGGATATTCCCGCCCGGCTCCGTTGTCGTGATCTCCGTTGCCGATCCAGTCAAAACCTGCCGCGTCGATCGCATAGCGAAACATGTCTTCGAGAGACCCGTCGGCTTCACCATCCCAAGAAATCTCCGTGTGGCGGTGATACTCGCCGCGTAGCAAACGGAGTTTTTCGCCCTTGTGTTCGATGCGATATTTCTGAATGCGGGCCACGTCCTTATCGACACCAGACACACGTTTCAACGGAAACTCGGCTTTGTCCTGTCGTTCGTTGCCGAGCTTTGGGGCCACCGTTTCCCGATTGAGATTGACGAAGCTCAAATAGATTTGATTGTCGATCTTCTCGGGCGTGGTGTAACGACCGTCGGTGTTGTGGGCAACCACGATTCCTCCGCTCGCGTGCGGCAACACGGCAGGCCGATGATCGAGCAACCCATCGGAGTGATGAAGTTCGATTTCCGGACTCCACGCTTCCCCATCGAGGCGCCGAGTGAACGTCAGCCAATATGCTCCCGGATGCGACGAATACCGCGAACCAAAGTTACGCCGGTACGTCAACCAAATTCGTCCCTTGCCATCGATTCCGATTTTCGGATACGCATAGCGAGGATGCCGTTCGTATTTGTTGGTCTTCAAGGCGTTAAACGGAAGCTGCGGCGGAGACGCCTCCAATTTCGGCAACGCGGCCTTGGGCGCGAACCAACCACCATCGGCTTCTTTGCGACACAGAACTCGCACCGTTCGCCCGTCGTAGAGTGGATGTCCCTCCTTGCTGTCGAGGGCACCGTAATCCTTTCCCCACTTCGGCGGGCCTTGTTCATAGGCGATCCACAACCGGCCTTGCGTGTCGTAGGTAAGGGCCGGGCGGGCCTCAAAAAGTTCCGAACCGGCGACATAGTCGGTCCTCACTTTCTTATTGCTCGGAGAATACGTATTGACGATCACGTCATAGCCGGTCGCTTGATTATAGAAGTCATACGCAACGGAGACTTCGCCGTTTGGACTCGCGGCAATCGAGGGAGACCATACGGTACTATTCGGGATTGTCGTTTCGTAGCGGGGAGCCCACTTGCCCTTCGCGTTGACGATCATGCCAACGCCGGACTTCCCGTTTTTATCCCAGAAGTGATAAGCGACCCAAACGGAACCGTCCGCAGCCACACACGCTGCAGGTGAGAGATCTGGTCCGGCGTTCTTCGTCAATCGAACTTCCTCGCCGCTCTTTCCGCCTCGAATTGGTCGAGCATACAAGTCAAAGTTGTTGTCCCGCTGGGCACTGTATACGACCCATACCCGATTATCATTTGTCACAGCAACTGCCAACCTCACAATGTCTTGCCGGTTATTCGTCACGGCGATTGGCTCGCTCCACTTTCCAGCTTTGTAGGATCGGAGAAACACTTGCTCGGAGTATCCCGGATGATAAAGGTGCTTGAAATTCTTCGGTTGCTTTTTGTAGCGAGGTTGTTGGATCGTTCTTCGTGGGTCACGAAGTTTATAGCTCGTGTAGGCGATCCAAAGAGTTCCGTCCGGACCATACGCCGCCGCAGGACAATCGTCTTCGGTCGGTCCGGTCGCTACTGGCACGGCTGCCGACACGAGGCGAGCAACAGCTTGGCCTTCGAAGAACTTGATTCTTTCGCCCGCAAGCACTTTGGCCAATGGGATTTTCGTCTCTCCGCCCTTCTTCATTTTCACCACAACTTCGGCGTTATCGTTGACGTCCCGCATATGATAAATAACGCCCACAGTCGCCGGACCTTCGAGCTTGTCGATGAAGGACCTCCGAGAACGGAGTCGAATCGAACGTCGCGACTTCGCCTTCCAAGCGTTTTGGCCGACCAACTTGTCGCCCTTGCGAAACCGATAACTGTCTCGGCGAACGACATTCGCGCCTTCGACCAAGGCGCTACCTGACCAATCTTCCGGGTCCGCGTCCTTGATTCCGAATTCGAGCAAGACCGCGACGGTAGATTTTTCCTTCGCCTTCAAGGCGCGGTTCAACACCGGATGCGACTTCTCTTGTCGTTGTTGGCGAGCGGCGATCGCGACGACCACGAGGGCAATACTCACGGCCCCGAACACGAGTAGGCGGCGTTTCATGAGAGGAACTCCGATACACAGCAGATTTGGAGAGCGATTGGTCTATTAAATTTCCCAATCGTACCGCAACCGCCGCTTCGGATCACCTCTCGATTTCGGATTATTCTGGCTACCAAGCGTGCGTCGAATGCGGCAACGCGATACACTCATCAGTGAAACGAAGGAACAAACTCCCTCTGGCAAGTCGGAGAAAGTTGCTTTTCGCACCGCGAAAAGATGCTCAAAACAAAAAACTTTTAGCTCCGCGAAAAGCAACTTCCTGAACAACCCCAAGCTCTCACTCCTCGAAAGAGTTTTTGCATGACGCAATCAAACTTGTCCGTCTTGCTCGAACGCCTCGAAAGCGAATATCCCAATCCAAAATACGAACTCCAGTGGAATACTCCGCTGGACCTGTTGGTCGCGACGATTCTGGCGTCGCAATGTCCCGACGAGCGAGTGAACAGCGTCACGCAGGAACTCTTCGCCAAGTACACGACCGCCAAGGCTTACGCCGAAGCCGACGTCGACGCGCTGAGCCAGGAATTCGCCATCGTGAGCTTCAACTTGAAGAAGGCCAAGCGAATCAAGGAAGTCTGTCAGCACCTCGTGGATCGCTTTGACGGCGAAGTCCCACAAACGATGGACAAGATGTTGACGTTGCCGGGAGTCTCCCGCAAAACGGCCAACGTCTTTTTAACGATGGCCTTCGGCGTCGAGTCGGGAATCATCGTCGACAGCCACGTCGCCCGAGTCAGTCGGCGACTCGGACATAGCAAGAAGAAAACGCCCGAAGTGCAGGAACGCGAGTTGATGAAACACATTCCTCAGGAAAAGTTGCTTTCGTTCGGCGCCGCGCTGATCCTTAACTGACGATAC
>CAYYUU010000829.1:0-4161 GCA_964474955.1 uncultured Alcaligenaceae bacterium
AGGCGTTCGATCGCGGGGGCGTTCGGATCTATTATTGTCGTATTTGGGTTCGTTGCTTTTCGCTCCGCGAAACGTTCTTTGCCTTTTGTTATTTTTTCGCGGAGCGAAAAGCAGCTTTCCCAAACACGACAATTATCTCTGGTCTGGTTGCATGGCTCTGCCAAGCAACCAAGGCCGCACGGCTCTGCCGTGCTCAGAAGGAAAACGGACAGTCATGTATTTCCCGTTCCCAGTCCCAAGAGAAGTATGTGTGACGTTACTTTCACTGGCCTCACGACACGCCTGAAGCGCGAGCAATGGACAAGAAATAATCCTTCGCTCGCGCTTCAGGCGTGTCGTGAGGTTTCCAAATCCGAATCAGCACTTCCTACGTCTCCACTTCGAAATTTTCAAAGCGTTTATCGCGGTTGACTCGTCACGATCTTTCCGACGAGTTGTCCGCTCGGGAATCCGGCGAGCACATACGTGTTCCTCCCGTTGGCGATGTCGACTACGGTCGTTGCTGCCGGACCTTGTGGACTGTTGTGGGCGTTTAGCGGTCGCAGGGCGAGCTGGTGTTTGCCGGCCGGCAACTCGACGCGAAGGACCTGGATCTTTTCCGGCAAGACTCCCCAACAACGAGTGTCCGCCGATTCGGTCGCTTGCCAGGCGATGCCGGCGACGTGCAAAGCCAAATCGGGCAAGGAATTCTTTTCGATTCCCGCGGCTTCTTTTACGCCGTAGACGATTCCGTTTTTGAGAGTTCGCCGGACGACCGCACGAGCGACAACGTACGGCAACAACGCATCGCTTTGTTCCTTCGCCATTCGCCCGATGTCGGTGATCGTTTCCGTCACGCCCGCGGGCTTTCCATCGAGGTGCACGCCGACTTGTTGGACGTAGTTATGCGGCACGACGACTCGCGGGACTTTGATCGGCGCCAGGTTCAACGGCACGCTCCGTTTCGCGGTGGCCGAGACGATCACGCTGGCAATCGCCATCGCCGCACTACTGACGGGCTCGACCTCCTCCTTCTTGTAGGGGCCGCGGCCGACGAGTGTGAAAACATAAAGGACGCCGTTGCCCGGCGAGGAGTGCCGACCGTGTTTGACCCGTCGGAGTTCCTTCGGTCCGGAGTGAAATTCCGGAGCCCAATCACAAACGAGTTTGAGCGATCGTTCGGCGTCGTCGTAGTTGGTGTGAGTTGCCTCACGAAGCGCGGCGTGAATATAGGCCCCGACCGCAACTTGTTTGTAATTGAGCTTGGGATTCTTGCCGTCTTCAGATTGTCCCCTCTGGATAATCTCTTGTTGCTTGGCCGCGACTTGCAAAGCGTAGGCGTTCGCGTCGCTGCCGTCGTGCATCAAGTTCGACAACGCCAGGAACGCCCGGATGAGGACCTTCTCATAATCCTCGCCGTGGTACGCCATGGCTTGATCGTCGGTCACCATCGACATGGCCATTTCGCCGATCGACTTGCGCTCCAGGTGGTCGAAGCGGTCGCTCGTTTCTCGAAGTAATTTCTCGGCCTCGCGAGCCTTGCCTTGGTGCAGCAAGACCAACGCGCGGTCGAGTTTCAACACGTCGGCATCTTTCGAGCGGCGTTTCATCGCGCGGTCGATCTTCGCCTCGGCGCTTTGCAAGTTGCCAGCATGGTAAGCCCGGCGGATGCTCGTCAAGTTATGTTCGTGAGTCGAACAACTGGCCAGCACCAAACCAAGCATTCCACAACACACGAACAGAGAACGCGACATGAAACCCTCGTATTCAAAGATGTGGCTATTTTCGTAGGGTGTGACCAACGCGAGCGCAGGCACACCCAAAATACTCATCCGCAAGGCGTGTTAGTGCCACCAAGAACGAAATCGGCTCTTGTGATAACCTTTTCGAATCGTGGCCGAAGCCCGCGACACTTCAATCCCACTGTGAATGTCGATCAATTGCAGAGAAAGCATGTAGTTCTTCTGTTGACTCGTGTTGGCTTGCGTCGTTCCGGACGTGAGCCGGGCATACAGGAAGTAGTCGAACGGGACGTTCCTTTGCTCCATGACGGCGACAAACGAAGCGCGTACTCTTGGAACAAACAATTCGTCGGGGCGAATGCGGAGTTGCTGCAGCCCAGCTTGAACGGATTGGTGGCTCAACAGCACGAAGGACGGCGAGTTGACGATTTGCGTCCGGATGATCTCTTCGATTTGTGTCTTGAAGTCCCCGAGGGCTTCGGAACTGTCGTTTTTCAGGCCAACGAAACAGATGTGTTTCGGCACTGGTCGAGCGGGGCCACCAGTTTGTTGGATGCCTCCACCTTGTTGGGCCAACAACCGACCCATGGTTTGCTCGATCATCGGCTGGAACGTCGCCGCGCCGGCGGCTTGAGTGCCGACCATGTTGGCCTGATCATCGGTCATGATTTCGGCGTACTGCTTGCACCCCGTCAAGACCGATCCAACCCCCGAGAACAGAGCCACTGCCGAACTCTGCAAAAATGCTCGCCTTTTCATACCCCGTTTCCCCCGTGCACAGGAAATCCATGTCCGGCAGCTCACCAGGCGTACGGAGTCCCAACAACTGGGTCCGGTAACCGGCTTCGCCAGATTTCGACGATTTTGTCGATAGAGTGATTGAGGGTGCGGGCTATACTCAAAGGCTGGGTTTGTTGCAAGAGATTTTTCGAGCTGGAAAAGTTCCCGAGTGAGTCGAAGCGATAATTTTTTTTCAACGAAATATGTACGCTTGTATAAAATAAAGGTGAAGACTGGTCTCTTTTTGCGAATCTCGAAAAAAGAAATGGGAGAGTTTCGTGGTCTGGCAGCTGCTCGTAACGATCGTCTTGGTAATTACCTCAATTTCCTATTTGGCGTATTCCTTCGGCAAGAGTTTGCGTGGGAAGAGTTCCGGTTGTGGCGGTGGATGCGATTGTGGAAAAAAAAATATCTCCAAGCCCGCGACGATGCCACAAAATCAGACACTTATCCCCTTGGAGAGCTTGATCTTACGGAAATCGAGACGAGACTCGACCGTAAACTAGAGAAAGTTCCTATTTCCCACCTATTTTCAACTTGACTATTCTTCCTCCGATGTTACCATCTACTCAAATTATTCCGGCCTCTTCTCTGTTCCGGCCCCGCTGTTCGTTCTTTGGATGTTCAGCGGGGTTTTTTACGCGCGACTGGTCCATCCTCAGAACTTCTCTGAAATCCTCATGGTATTTTGCACGACCTTCGCATCTCGTCTAAAATTAATGAAACCCGAAGGGGTTGTATTGGCTCTAATTTTCTAAGCCCACACCTCTGATCCCACGATACGGGTTAGGAGTCATATCATGGCCACGGAATTACGGATGACAGCTCGAGCCGCCAAAGCCTCCTCGCCGTCCCACGAAGAGATGTCCGACGGTGATTTGCTCAAACGTTTTGCCGACGATCAAGACGACCTGGCGTTTGAGACATTGTTGCGCCGACACGGCCCGCTCGTCATGGGTGTCTGTCGGCGAATCCTCCAACATCATCAAGACACCGAAGACGCTTTCCAGGCCACATTTCTGATTCTGGCGCGGAAGGCTCGGACCATCCAGCAACACAAATCTCTGGGAAGCTGGCTCTACAAAGTCGCGTATCGACTCGCCCTGAGAGTTCGAACGAAGAAAGCCAAACAGAAAGCCCGGGAAAGCAACCTCGGACCGACGACGGCTCCGACCTACACGGAGAACGGGAAGGAACTGAACTGGTTGGTCGACGAAGAAATTCAACGGCTCCCCGAGAAATACCGACTTCCGGTTTTGATGTGCTATCTGCAAGGCCAAACGAACGAAGAAGCCGCCGAGAAATTGAAGTGCCCCACGGGGACCGTGAAAGTTCGATTGATGCGAGCGCGAGAGTTGTTGAAGAAGCGTCTCGTTCGGCGTGGAATTAGTGCCGCCGTTGGTGTCGTCCTGACGTTGTGGGCTCAAGATGCCCATGCCGCTCTTCCCGATTTCCTCGTATCGGAAACCGTCGAAGCAGCAATGACTTTGGGTGGGGGAGGTTCGGCCTCGCAAGCATCCGGTTGTTCCCAGGGTGAAATGCTCGCTCGTGGTTGGCTCCGACGAATGGCCCAGGCCAAGTTGAAACTCGCCGGGTCATTGTTGTTGGTCATCTTCTTGGTGCTCGGCGTCGACCAAATGCTCCAAAAAGCTCACAGCGC
>CAYYUU010000830.1:0-4154 GCA_964474955.1 uncultured Alcaligenaceae bacterium
GAGTGTCTCTCCTCGGAACACTTCGACCGCGGAGCCTTCCGCGACAAACGCAGAAGCAGGCGATTGGTTCAGAGCGTCGACAAATTGCGGGCCATAAAAGCCCCCAACGTCGCAATCCAATACTGGTTCCGTCGCCGACCAGACTCGCCATTGTGGATGAGCCACGCGATATTCCAAAGTCGTTCCGTTCCGCTGGGCCGTGTACCCCCAGTAATGCTCGGTGATGAATTCTTCATGAGAATCGGGCTCGGGGCGAGTTGATTCTCCCCCGAACTTCGCGGACAATTTGTTCCAGCGTCCCATCGCCTTCCAACCATACTCGACAGCGCCACCGACTCGTGCTGCTTCGTCCGGGATCGTCATCCTAGACGCCATCGCGCAGCAAACGTATGGCTCGTTGTAGACCCATCGGGCAATCTTAGCGATCGCCCACTTCGGTACGATTTCTTTGACGAACACGACCCCACGTTGTATGCCGTCGTTCGTCTCTCTTCGGACGTAAAACCGTAAGTTGATTTCGTCAAAGTTGACGTGGCCCGCGATTCGCCATCCCAAGACGCGGGTATTGAGGAAACGAAAACCGACCATGCTCACGTACGCGCGGTCATTGTGCGTGTCGAGATCGACCCCCGTTGGCACCAACGGCTTGAGCACATTGGGGGCGATCTCGTAGTTGAGCATCAAGAGATATCGCCATTCGGCGCTGAGGAATCGACGTGTCATCTCAGCAATCATAAGGCGACCAAGAACGAGATGCCAGAATTATCTTCGTTCGGGCAAGCCAACCCCGAACCCCTTCAAAGCGTTACCCATCGCCCTGGAGTCGTGCTTTCAATTTCGCCAACAGGGCCGATTTCGCAGGGTTGCCCAGGTTGGGAGCCGGTTCGTTTTTTGGGGCCGTTCCGTTGCGTTCGCCCTGAGGGGCCCCAGGTCGATTCGCGCTTGGTTCTTCCGGTGCTCCTTCGGAGGCTTCTCCGTTGGAATCGGCTGGAGTAGGGAGTGCGGCAAAGTTCGGGGTTTCTCCGCTGAAAAGGGCTTGCGCCGTTTCCTCCGCCAACACCTGCTGGAAGAGAACATAGTTCACGTTCGCCAGTGAAAGCATGATGGTTTTTCCAGAGTCGGAAGAACCGGCGGGACGTCCACGAACCACCAGAAATTGTTCGTCCAGGTGAATGATCGATTGGATCACGATTTCGGCTCCCGTGATCGTCGCCACCAGAAGTCCCTCGTGATATTCCGCCGGTATGCGACGGAGCAAACTTGGCCAGTCTTTATAATGCATCCAGACCTCCCCGGTTGGAGTTGCCTGTGGAATTTCTCACTTTCACCGACACTCGAGCAGAAAACTCCAGCGTCGGTCGGGGAAAGGAGAGAAGTCGCACCCCGGACGCACGTGGCCGGAGTGTCCAGTTCCACCTCGTTCAAGTGTAGCTCATGGTTATTCGTTTGCACGCCGAGGATGGCGAAATGTATTGTGTGGGGAATTTCGCGGAATTTTTCGCGTGAACTTTTCCTTTCGATGCAGTCTCCTACGAGTATGAGTAATACCCACATCGAAATCGATGGCTCCTTCGGCGAGGGCGGCGGACAGATTCTCCGCAGCAGCCTTGCCCTCTCGCTCTTGACCGGAAAATCATTTCACTTGCGGAATATTCGCGGACGACGAAAGAATCCCGGTCTCCAACCGCAGCATCTTACTTGCGTTCGAGGTGCCGCACAGATCAGTCGGGCCGAAGTAATTGGGGCGTCCAAGGGCAGCAGTGATCTTGTTTTCCAACCAAAAGCAATCCTCCCTGGCAACTACGAATTCCCGATCGGTACGGCAGGGGCCACAAGTTTGGTGCTCCACACGATCTATCTCCCGCTGGCCTTGGGGACGACCGAACCGAGTCACGTTGTCATCTCGGGAGGGACGCACGTCAAGATGTCTCCGTGCTTCGACTTCCTCGACCTGACCTGGCGCGGCTACATGGAGCAACTCGGGCTGAAGCTCAAAGTGGCGATGAACCGTCCGGGCTTTTACCCAAAAGGCGGTGGTGAACTCGAAGTGCATGTGCAACCCACCAAACGTATCGAGAACTGGACTCTGGGCGAGACGCCGGAGCTTTCGGAAGTCCACGTCCGGAGCGTGGTGGTGGGGCTGCCAAAAAACATAGCCGAAAGACTTTCTCGGCGGGTCATCCACCGGTTCAAACAATATGACCCAAGTCTGCGAGTGACGACGGAGGAACAAGAATGGTCCGGTGGTCCGGGGACCGTAGTGTTCCTCGAATTCCCAACGACACCAGTTCGAACGGTCTTCTTTGGGCTCGGGGAGCGAGGCAAAAAGGCCGAACAAGTAGCCGACGAGGTTTTCGACGAAGCCATTTCCTTTTTGAAATGCCGCGGCTCAGTGGTCGATGCACATAGCGCCGATCAACTCGTTTTGCCGTTAGCATTTGCGGAGGGGCCGTCTTCGTATGGAGTCGCAACGGTCACCAAGCATCTCACGACGAACATCGCCGTGATCCAACAATTTGTCGATCGAGAGATTCGTTGCGAAGGCGAAGAGGGCGATATGGGAAAGGTCTACGTTGCTTGAACGAGCGATCTGCTCGTGGGCTCACTCAAGCCCTTGGACTGCTGCGATGAAATTGTTGTAAAGCGACCAATCCGGTTCTTCGGTGTTCTCGATGGTGATTGGGAATGCCGGGACATCGACCAACAACTCGTTCGCTTTGTGGACCCGTCGTTCAACGTCTCGGGCGTACCAGTGCCATCTACAGTTTTTTCTTCGGCTCGGTCCATTGTGGTTGGTGCATTGGATTCGGAGTTTCGGTCGGTTGTGGTCGTTGGAGCTGTGGTGCGGAGTTGGAACTCGGCGTATTCCACGTTGGCGGGATCACGGCGTGTCGTTTGAATTGTTTTTCGAGTGAGTATGTGCGTTCGGCCTCCGCCAAGAGCGGCTTGATCTCCTCATAGACCTCGGCTTGGAATCCCGCTTTGGTGAGATACTGAACTCGTAACAGTTCGGGGTTGGGGAGTTTCTTGCGTTGCTTCTGTCGTTCTTTCTTGCGCTGTTCGTAACGGGCTACCTCAGCCATTTGCACGAAGTCCGCTTCTCCGGGTTGTCCGGCGTTTCCGATTTCCACACGCATCGGTGGTCGTTCGTCATCCTCTTGCATCTTCGGCCCGGCCAACAATTCGCGTTCGAATACCATCTCGCCGAGTTCGTGACAAAGGACCGCCGCGAGTTGTTCGTCGGTCTTACACCTTTCGATCAACCCTTTGGTAATGTAGATCGCGTGCGGTCCCTGGTGGAAGACCTCAACGGAGTCTGAGCCCGTGGCCGCGAAGGATGGCCGCAAGCCGATCTCGGGATTCGAATCCAGGACATAGTTCCCCACCCGCATCACCCGCTGCAAGAGCGCTGCGTCTGCCTTGTTGTAGGGAATCTTCCGAGTCGATTGTGTGAACGGAAGGAACCCACCGAATGGATTGGTCGAGACCTGCGTCAACTTCGGCCCTTTGAACGAAGGATCGATTTGCTCAAGAGATACACATCCGGTCAAGCACAAAAGTCCGGACGAAAGGAGCACGAGGCAGCGCATAGCTTCGATCCCTCGTTAGAAGCAACGAGACGGGTCCACCACAACAAAAGGCAGAGGCTTATAACGAAGACGTGTGAGTGTGTCCAGAGGAGAATTCGGGCGATCGAATCAATAAGTGTCGCATTTGGAGAATGTCAATTTTCGCTCCGCGAAAGGACGCTTGTCTTTGTGTTTGTCTTTGAGTGTCGCCTTTCGCGGAGCGAAAACATGCCAAAGAGATGCGTTCTCTCTTTGGGAACGCGAAATACGTAGAGCGCATCTCGTTCGGGTAGGTCGCATTGGGTTGGGGCCTTCCGGTCTCAAACAGGCAGAATCGCTGTTGTTGTCGGGTCCAACCCGAGCCCAAGCTACTCTCAGAAGGTCCGAACCGATGGCTCTGGCGAAATCCCAAATTCGAGACGGGGACGGGAAATTCTGTACACAACACCCACAAAACCTCTTGGTCGAGGGGTTTTGTGGATTTTGTGTACGTGTTTTCTACCTTCCACGAGAAAAACGAACTATCGAAAATGCTCCCGGAAGTGTCAAAAAGCGTACACAAAAAACACAAAAATCAGGGCGAGG
>CAYYUU010000831.1:0-4148 GCA_964474955.1 uncultured Alcaligenaceae bacterium
GCTTGGTTTGGGTATGGTTTCTTTTTCAAAGTCCCTCGCCCCGCTTGGGGGGAGAGGGATTTAGGGTGAGGGGTGTCCAAAGAAAATTGGTTTACGCGACATGTTGCGAGGTTGGCGAGCCTCACGCAAGACCCCTCACCCTACATCCCGGGTCCCGCAAGCGGGGCGAGGGACTTTGAATTGTCCCCAACGCAAGCGTGAACCGCTCTAAGTTTTTCAGATCTCCTTTTGAAAAACATCGAGACGATGAAACAAAACGAGTTTTATGGTGTGCCGTCGTCGCTGCGCTCCTTGCCCCACCCTACAAAGACTACCCATTCTCTTCCTTTCGAATTCTCCTGGCCTTGACCGAAATGTTCGTCGTTGGTACCTATGTTCACCAAAACCTCAATTGATCGACGGAGGTCTCGGTGAAAACGGCCATCATCATTCCCGCCCGATATGCTTCTTCTCGTCTGCCCGGAAAACCGCTTTTGCGAGAAACCGGGAAGTACTTGATCCAACACACTTACGAGCAGGCTTGCCGCAGCCAAGCCGACGTCGTGCTTGTCGCCACCGACGACGAACGTGTTGCCGCGGCCGTGCGAGAATTCCAGGGCCAAGTCGTGATGACTCGGTCGGATCATCCGAGCGGCACGGACAGGGTAGGGGAGGTGGCGCGAGGACTCGACGCCGAGATCATTATCAATTTGCAAGGCGACGAACCCCTGATCGATCCAGAGCACCTCGACGAAGTGGCCAGATTGTTGCGAGATTCCTCGGGCGATGCGGTGGCTACGCTTGCGATTCCCATTTTGGACCGCCGAGAGTGGGAAGATCCAAACTGCGTCAAAGTCATTACCGATCAACAGGGCAGGGCACTTTATTTTAGTCGGAGCCCAATTCCTTACCCGAGAGACGCTGAACCGTCATTCACTCCCACGGGACCATATCGGCGACACCTTGGCCTGTATGCGTATCGCCGAGAGTTTCTTCTGGAAATGGTGCAGCGGCCGCCTTCGAGGTTGGAGCTGCTTGAGAAGCTCGAACAACTCCGGGTTTTGGAAGTTGGGCAGAACATCCGCGTTGCCACCGTCGACGAAGTGTTTGGGGGAGTCGATACCCCGGAAGATTACGCTCGCTTCGTTCGAATCTATCGACAAATGCAAGCGGCACGAGCCGCATAACAGTTTCCTTTGGGCAGGACTATATGACACATCCCAAGATCCCCGATATAGTGACTACTTGGAAAATGGTCAGCCCGGAACCGGCTGATGATTCCCAAGGTCCTCACAAGAAGGGTTCGAAAGTGACCAAGTACATCTTCGTAACCGGCGGCGTCGTGAGTTCCCTCGGAAAAGGACTCACCTGCGCATCCATCGGCATGTTGCTCGAACAACGAGGGCTCCGGGTCCGGTTACAGAAGTTCGACCCATATTTGAACGTCGATCCAGGGACAATGAGTCCGTTTCAACATGGCGAAGTCTATGTGCTCGACGATGGCTCCGAGACGGACCTCGACCTGGGCCACTACGAACGATTTACGAACGCTCCGCTCAGTCGAGATTGCAATTACACCACCGGGCAAATTTATCTTTCGGTCATCGAGAAGGAACGCCGCGGAGATTTTCTCGGGCGGACCGTGCAAGTCATTCCCCACATCACCGACGAAATTAAAGAATCCATCCAGAAGCTCGCGACGGACGAAGTCGACGTCATCATCACCGAGATCGGCGGTACGGTCGGGGACATCGAAGGCTTGCCGTTTCTGGAAGCCATCCGGCAGTTCGCACTGGACGTCGGCAAGGAAAACTGCCTGTACATTCACCTGACGTTGGTGCCGTACCTCAAAGCAGCCGGCGAAGCCAAAACGAAACCAACTCAACACAGCGTTCGAGAGTTGCGACAGATTGGTATCCAACCAGACATCTTGATTTGCCGGACCGAGAGGGCGTTGGAACCGGACCACGCTCAAAAGATCGCCTTGTTCTGTAACGTCGAACAACGCGCGGTCATCGAAGAACGCGACAAGGAGTTGAGCATCTACGAAGTCCCCTTGAGTTTCGTCGAGAACAAACTCGACCAACTCATCGTCGAGAAGCTGCACTTACGCGCGAAAAGTCTGGACGTGTCCGCCTGGCGCACCATGCTCCAGCGTGTCATGAATCCCGATTACGAAGTCACGATTGGCATCGTCGGGAAATACATCACCCATCATGACGCCTATAAATCCGTCTACGAAGCGTTGGACCATGCTGGGATTGCTTTGTCGAGTCGCGTCGTCGTGCGGAAAGTGAACGCGGAAGTCATTGCCCAAGAAGGACCAGACAGGGCTCTCAGCGGACTCGACGGGATTTTAGTTCCTGGTGGGTTTGGCGAGAGGGGAATCACCGGAAAAATCGAAGCGATCCGGTTTGCTCGCGAGCGCAAGATTCCGTTTCTTGGAATTTGTCTGGGCCTACAATGTGCAGTCATCGAGTTCGCCCGGAACGTCCTTGGCCTCGCCGATGCCAACACGACCGAAATCGATTCGAAGACCAGCGCACCGGTCATCTGCATGCTCGATAGCCAGTACGACATCGTCTACAAGGGCGGGACGATGCGTCTCGGCGCTTACCCCTGCGAACTCCGCGAAGGAAGCCGGGCGTATCAAGCGTACGGCCAACAGCGAGTCGAAGAACGCCATCGCCATCGTTACGAGATGAACAACGCGTATCGCGAAGAGTTGGAGAAACACGGGCTCATTGTCACGGGCACGAGCGCGGGCGGTAATCTCGTCGAAGTCATCGAAATTGAAAATCATCCCTGGTTCATCGCCGTCCAGTGTCACCCCGAATTCAAGTCGAAGCCGACGGGAGCCCATCCGCTATTCCAAGGTTTCGTCGAAGCGGCACTTGCGCGACGCCAAAAAAAACTCGCCGAACCGAATCGATCTCCCAAGAGTAATTCGGTGTCCGCGTCGGCGTAACTACTCGGGACGGGTTAAAAACCTGTCCGACGTTCCCAACTTCGTTGCCTGGCCTTCTTGAATCAACCCTCAGTTTGTGGACCTTCGTCCGGCAAAGGCGTTGCCCGGGACGGGGGTGTTCCTCTTCCGTCGCGAATATAACCTGCACGCATCTGAGCGTATTCTTCTGGGGTCATTGAGTCGAATTCGATATCCTCGCCGGTTTTCTGTTGCGCGAAAATTTGTTTCAAGAAGGGAATACACCAACCGCACCCGGTCCCCGCTCCGCCGCATTCGGAGAGCTGGCTCGGCACTTTCAATTCGTACATCCGCATGAAGTTGACCAACTTCCGGCGTGTGATGTGAAAACAATAGCAGACTTTTGTATCCAAGCTCATAGCATTCTCGCGTTCTGGTTCTCGGCGTGACATAAAGTTATTGTAAAGGATGTGGCGTTCGAAAAGGGGAATAGTTCAGGAAGGGCATGGCATCTCCTTTGGTCGGCGAGCGGGGATGTGTTCTCGGCGAGCCTTTACGATGCTGGGAGTGATCGGTAAATGCAAGGCCATTTCATCTTGTGTGGATATGGAAGGATCGGGTCGCGGGTCTTGAAATACCTGCGAGCGACTGGCGGGGAGATTGTCGTCATCGACCATCGCGAGCACGGTCGTGACCCACAACTCCAGGGCGTTCGATATCTCAAAGGTGACTTCCGAGACGAAGCGGTCCTCCGGGCCGCAGGCGTGGAGGAAGCCCGTGGGGTGTTGATCGTCACGAGCAACGACCTTGTGAACATGTCGACGGCTCTGTTGGTTCACCAACTCAACCCGCCCGTCCGAATCGTCGTGCGGATGTTCAACCAACAACTCATCCCCAGGCTGGGCCGAGCCGCCGAGAACATCACTGCCTTGAGTACGTCCGCTTTGGTGTCTCCGATGCTCGCGGTGATAGCCCAGACCGGGGAGTCGCTTGGCGGATTCTCGCTGGCCGATGGTCGTCGTTTGCGTGTGGCCGAAATCCCCATCCGTGCAAGTTCGCCCTTGGCCGGCATGGCGATTCGAGATCTTGCGAGCCGGTATAATGTTCACCTGCTTGGGTCAAAGTCGAAGGGTGGAGAGTACCGATTTGCCGACGACGAGCCTTTTGACACGCGGATGCGATCAGGCGACCGCCTCATCGTTTGTGGCGAAGCTGACCAGCTTACGAGCCTCCAGCCGCAGCG
>CAYYUU010000832.1:0-4140 GCA_964474955.1 uncultured Alcaligenaceae bacterium
GGTCCAAACCAAGTCCTTCGGGAAACGTCGAGCCATCCGACAATCTCCATCCAACCGTGTCAGAAAGGGATAGACTATTTTGAATCTAGCAAACCACCAACTTCGGAATTTAGCCTTCAAGCGGGTGGTTGTTTTTTATTATGTCGTAGGTACACGCAGCTCGTGTGTACCCAGAAAACTCGGCCAACACAAAGATACACGCGGCTTGCGTTTACCTACGAACCCGACACTCCTTTATTTCGCGTTCCTCGTCCCAAGAGGACCATTGTGACATTCCTTCGGTTGGAGGAATAACTCGCGGTGATCTATATGTAAGAACACTCCTCTTGGTGGCGTCAAAGGGCTGACCCGGTAGAACATGAGAGTGTCAGTTCTTGGCCCTTCAATTCACGCCTCGGCTGGAGGAAACGATGACGGAAACGACTGACCAACCTGGCCCAACGAGTTCGGGGGGCTGGTTGGGAAAGGTTGTCCTCTTTATTGCTGTCGTGTTTGCGGCAGGTTTGCTCTACTTCATTTTTCGAGACCAACTGACGTTGGAGTATCTCGCGCAGAGGGAAGAAGCGCTTCGGGAATTTCAACAGACTCAGTCGGGCGTGACTTTCGCCCTCGCGTTCCTCATCTACGTAATTGTCACCGGGCTGTCGTTACCCGGCGCGGGTTTCATGACAATCGTCTGCGGCTGGCTCTTTGGGTTCTGGCCCGCGCTGGTGTTGGTGAGTTTCGCTTCGACTACTGGTGCCACGATTGCGTTTCTGCTCAGCCGATATTTCTTTCGCGAAACGCTCGAATGCCGCTTCGGACACCGCCTCGAGAAACTCGATGGTGCTCTCGAACGCGAGGGACCTTTTTATCTGTTCACGCTGCGACTGATTCCAGCGGTTCCGTTTTTCGTCATCAACGCCGGAATGGGACTCACGAAGATGCGAGTCTGGACGTTCTGGTGGGTGAGTCAACTCGGCATGTTGGCGGGAACTTGCGTTTATGTGTTCGCAGGGTCGTCAGTTCCGAAACTTAGTGAGTTCCAAGGCGTGGGAAGCTTGCCATGGTACTTCTGGGCCGCGTGCGTCGCCTTGGGAGTCTTTCCAATTGCAGCGAAGAAAACCATCGAGTGGATTCGTCCGAGTGCAGCCCGCGCCGCCGAGAAGACACAAGATGACACAACCGAACCGAATCAAATCCAATCCGAAGGGAACACCGATGAGTAAATTGATTGAACCGTGGGACGCACATAACCAAGATCTCGTGAGCAAGGTTCATCCTCCCGACTGGACGAACCCAGAACCTGCCAAGAAATATAACCTGGTGGTCATCGGAGCCGGAACAGCCGGCCTCGTGACGGCGGGCGTCGCGACCGTTTTGGGTGCGAAGGTCGCGTTGATCGAGCGGCACTTGATGGGTGGCGACTGTCTCAACTCCGGATGTGTTCCGTCGAAAGCCCTCCTGCACGCGGCGCGGGTGGCGGGAGTTATTCGCGATGCCGACGAAGCTGGGGTGCGAGTCCCCGACGGAACGATAGTGGATTTTCCCGCCGTGATGCAGCGCATGCGACGACTGCGAGCGGAGATCAGTCCGAACGACTCGGCGGAGCGTTTCCAGAAGATGGGAACCGACGTGTTCCTGGGCGACGCGAAATTTACTGGCGACGATACCGTCGAAGTCGCTGGGAAAACTCTGCGGTTCAAGCGTGCGGTCATCGCGACGGGAGGAAGACCCACGGCGCCGCCTATTCCTGGACTGAGTGACGTCCCGTACTTGACGAACGAAACGTTGTTCTCACTCACCGAACTTCCGAAGAGTCTGGCCATTCTTGGAGGTGGACCCATCGGGTGCGAGATGGCCCAAGCGTTTGCCCGGTTCGGCTCCGAAGTCACGTTGTTCGAGATGTCCGATAGTATCCTCTCCCGCGAGGACAAAGACGCATCCGCGATCGTGCAGAGTTCGTTGCAACGCGACGGCGTGAATCTGCTGCTCGGGAGCAAAGTGAACCGGGTCGAGAAACACCATGATTCCGTAAAGGTTTTCGTAACTGTGGATGGTCAAGAGAGAGAAGTAATTGCCGAGCGGATGTTGGTCGCGGCTGGCCGAGCCCCCAACGTCGAAGGACTCGGACTCGAAACGGTCGGCGTCGAGTACGACAACCACGGCATCCCGATCGATCAAGCGCTTCGCACGACGAACAAACGGATTTTCGCCATCGGTGACGTTGCCTCGAAATACAAGTTCACACACGCCGCTGATTTCATGGCCCGAACGGTCGTCCGCAATGCTTTGTTTCCCCTCACGTCCGACGCGACGAAATTGATCATCCCATGGTGTACTTACACTTCGCCGGAATTGGCTCACGTTGGCTTGTCGGAGCGCGAGGCCGAAGAGAAGAACATCGCGATTGACACGTTCAAACAATCGATGGAGGACGTCGACCGCGCCGTTCTCGAGGGCGAAACGCAGGGATTCGTCAAGATTCATTGCAAAATAGGAACGGACAAGATCCTCGGAGCGACCATCGTTGCGTCAAATGCGGGGGACATGATTTCGATGATCACGATGGCCATGAAACAGAAGATCGGACTCGCGAGCATCGCGAACGTAATTCATCCGTATCCTACACAAGCCGAAGCAATTCGGAAACTCGGAGACGAATACAATAGAACGCGGTTGACGCCATTCAAGAAAGGATTGCTGCAAAGGTGGTTCTCGTGGATCCGGTGAGCGACCTATCCTGCAGGAGAAGAAAATGCCCCTCTCAACGTTTCGAGAGGAACTCTTTTGTTTTGGTCACCGTACACGTGGAACGGAAAAGAAAAGAATGTCGGGTTTTTGTTTTTTCGTCATCGATGATTTCGATCCCCCCGCCCGCTTATTTGGCCGTCGGACCCGAGGGTAACGAACAACGCGGCGGGGCGCATGATGGCGAACCAAGTGGAGCAGGTTCTGCGGCGGCAAGAATGGGATTCCGGAGAGTAAAAGTGGGAGAGATAAAAAGAGTCACGATTGGGAGAATCTTAACCATCTGGTTTCGATTTCCTGGTTGAGTAACCGAGGGCGAAAAACGATATTTTGCATTCTCGGAAATCTTGCACCTCATGAGGTTTGCCAACCAAAATCGGTGATGTGAGGATGATGCAGGGAACAGACACAAGACTCGGTTACCTGAAAATAGAAAACAACGCCGGGGACGGAGCAATCCAACCCGACTGGCAAAAAAGCTCACCAGACGAGCCGAAATTACTCCGCCGATCCCGGACTATGATAATCCGCGGGCGCTCACTTTTCGCGGCATGCTGCTACGGAGAGCGACCCACGGGTTGCTTTGGAGAGGTTTCCGAGCGCGGGAAATAGAGCACGAATTTCAGGAATTATGTTGGCAGGTTTGGGCAGAAGTCGTGGTCGGACGTAAGGGAAGTTTCACGATGAACTTGGAGCCCTTGCCCGGGAGGCTCTCGACGCGGATGCGGCCCTGGTGTTGCTCGATGATTTGTCGGCACACGCTCAGGCCAAGTCCACTCCCGCCGTGACCATTTTCGTCCGGAGATTTCGTCGTATAAAACGGCTCGAAGATCATCCGGAGTTGGTCCGCCGGAATGCCGATGCCCGTGTCGATGACACGTATCTCGGCCATTCCGTTGTGCGGGTTGATGACCGACTCGATCGTCAACCGCCCGCCATGGGGCATGGCCTGACGGGCGTTGATGATCAAGTTGAGCAAAATCTGTTCGATTTGTCCGCGGACCACGGGAACCTTGGGACGGTCGATGAATTTTTTCTCCACCCGAATTTGGTGGCCTTTCAAATCCTTCTCGGTCAGGACCAGAACTTCCTCGACCAAGTCGACCAACTCCACGAGTTCGCGTTGGGTGGAATTGTTCCGGGCAAACCCGAGCATGCTGCTGATGATCGTCGCGGCCCGCAGGCTGCCTTTGAGGATCTTGTCCAACGCATGTATGCGGGTCGATTCTGGCGACTCGTCACGCAAACCAAGCTTCGCGTAATTGATAATCGTCGTCAGAATGTTATTGAATTCGTGGGCGACGCTCGAAGCGAGCGTCCCCACGCTACTGAGTCTTTGTGCTCGCAACAGTTGTTCGCGTAACTGTTCAGCTTCCGTGCTGGGGGCCATGACGTCCTCGCCGATCATCG
>CAYYUU010000833.1:0-4138 GCA_964474955.1 uncultured Alcaligenaceae bacterium
ACATCGAAGACAAAGGACTCTACCGCACCTAGCCATTTCAGTCCGCAGTTTGCGGTTCGACGGTTTCCTCAAATTTCTTGCCCAAGTCATTGAGGTATGTTTCCATCGGTCCTTCCGGTTTTGACAAGTAGCGAAATGCAAATCGGACGAGCGGGTTGGAAATCCTACCGTGTTCAGTGATCTTCAGCTTGCATCCGTCATCTGTTTTTTCGATGTCGAATTCCCAACGCCCCGTGAAGGGGCCGCCGACGTCTGCGATTTTCCGCACAAGGCGTTTTGGCTTCTCGGCCTCGATCGTTTCGAACTTCATCACCTCTCCGCCCGTGTAGGTTTCTTGCCAGACCTCGTTGCCGCTTTGGTCCTTCAGTTGTTTCACCTCGGTGACCATCGAATTCCATTCGGGGGCGTTCTGGAAATCGGCAATGGCTTCGTAGACTTTCTCGGGTGGTTGTTTCAGTTCGATCGTCCGCGAAACCTTGTGGTCTGTGGGGAGGAAAAAGCCGATGATCGCTATAACCGCCAAGAAGCCGACGAGAATTAAAAAGATAATGCCGAGCCATTTGAGCAATGGTTTCATGGGAGGTTTCTTTCTTGAGGAAAGTGGTTGGGATAGTTGCTTCTCGCTCCGCGAAAAGCCATAAGAGGCGGGCGTCCTTTCGCGGATTAAAAGGCGACTCTCCAAAACAAAGGCAACGATTACGGCACACTCGGAACGGAAAATTTATTTCCGTCCGGGTTTTGGAGGGTGGGGCAAGCGGCAACCCGAGCGAACGCGACGGCCCATCGTTTTCTTGGGGATTGTTTTCGTAGGGTGGGCCTTCGCTGCGCTTGCCCCCACCCTACGAAAACAATCCTCCGAAAACTTACAGAAATAAATTTCCCGTTCCGAGTGTGCCTACTACTTCCCAAAACCTTTTCGCGGAGCGAAAAGCAACTATTCGTTCTTCAGACCAGCTAACACTCCACAGTGTACCAGCGTCGGCACGACCGCCTGCGGAGTCAGTTCGGCGTCATCGAGCCAGCGAGAGTATTCGGCGATGCTGTAGGCGCGGCCTTCGGTCAGAGTGAACAGTGCGGCGGAGTACAACGCAATTGGCAAGGGGCCATCGAGCGCGTCGTTCAAAAAAACGTCGTGGATCATCAGCCGTCCGCCGGGTGGGAGTAACTTCGCGCACGCCCCGACCAGCTTTTGGCATTCGGGGACGTCCCAATCGTGGAGGATGTTCGAAAGTAAGATGGCATCGGGCAAGTCGGGATCGCGCCAACTCTCCAGGTCGTGGAACATGTCTCCGGGCTTGAGCGTCAGCCGGCTCCCGACGCCGTACTGGTTTGCCATTTCCTCGGCGACCTTCAGCACTTCGGGACGGTCTAAAACGAGAGCTTTCAAGTTGGGATATTTCTGCAAGCAGGCGATGCTGTAGATGCCCGTCCCACCTCCAACGTCTAACAACAGCTTGGTCGTGTCCAACGACGCAGCCTCGGCGAGTGCTGGTGCGACGTTCTTGGCTCGGCCAGCAAGAGCGAGCGTAAAGTGTCGCGCCAACGCCTCGCTTTCCATCGCTGACGCCACACCTTCGCGGTAGATGAAAGCCGTTCCCTGGTCGTAGTCGTCGGCACCAGCAGGGCGATTCGTCTTGAGTCGCTCGACCATTTCGAGAACGCCCGGGGCGTTGGCCGCGAGCCCAACGTAGTTGCCAACATCGAACGCACCTCCAGGAACCAGATGTTCCCTAGCGAGCGGCGTCAAATTGAGTTGGCCGTCCTGCTCGACCAAGAGCCCCATCGCTTTGAGGGCGGTAAACAGCACTACAGCAGGACGTTCGGCGAGTCCGAGTTCACTTTGTAACTCGGATGTTGACAACGAGGTGTCAGCGAGCCGACCGAAGATGTTGAAGTGAGCGACGGCAGCGGTCAACAACTCCGTTCCGTAACTGCCGCGGAACAGTTCGAAGATCGGTGTGGGGTCCGTTGTGGGTCTATTCAGAGCAGAAAGCATCGAGATATCCTGGCGTGTGAGCAATAAAAAACAGGCGAAATCCCATGCCTACGAATGTAACGTAGGCATGGGATTTCGCCTGCAGAAAATCGGAAACGGTTCAAGACCGAAATGTTATTGTTTCGTGATCCGGGGCAAGTCCTCGACCCGTGGGAGAATCCGTTCGGGACGGATGGTAATGAGTCCCGTGTTGCTCGATTTCGCTTTCTTCGTCAGTGTTGCGTTCGGGTCCAAGTATCCAGACTTGCGAATGAGCGTCCGCACGGCGCCTTCGGTACCCGGCGAACCGAGCGTCGTGAGTTTCAAGTTGAACGCTTCTCCGGACAGTTCGATTTGTTGGACGTCTTGTTGGGTGCGGACCTTGCCGGCCCCTTCCATGCGGACCCAATCATTCTGCCATGAGATGACGAGCCGGTCGCACTCCAATTCGAGTTTGCCGACACCCATCTTGATTTTGCCTTCGGCCTCAATGTTTCCTGTTGGCGATTGCATTTTCAGGCTGCGGCACAACACGCGAAATTCCGCCGTTTTGCTCCGCGCGATCAGATGAGTCATCGTGTCGACGATCTCGACACGGACGACCCACGGCGACGAGAGCGTTTCTTTTCCGTTAGGGTTTTTCGGGGTTTCTTCGCCGCTTACGTTCCGAATGGGTTGGGCAGAAGTCTTCGTTTCGCTTCTCGGTTTTGTGCCCGGAATCTCCACCTCAATGCCACGAGGTCTTTCTTTCGGCGAAGCGAACCGATCGACCTTCGGGGTCCCCGGCTTCACGGAAGGACTCGGAATTTTGATCTCGGAAGGAGGAATCGGCGGAGAAACGACTCCCGGTTTGCTTGGGGTCGGTTGTTCCTTTTCGATCGGAAGTTTCGGATACGCGTTGCGAGCACCGCCCAACGGTGGTGGTTCGCCGGGTCCAGGCACTTTCTTGAATTCGGGCAAAGAGGGCGATGGCGGAGTACCGCCTGCGCGAATCACCCTCGGTTTGGAACTCGACGGCGGAGGGCCTGGGATCTTCATTTCCTTAATGTCTGGAGGAACTCCGGGTCCCTTGAAATCCTTCGGGGGGCTCGGAATCGCAGGGACACCCCCCGGCGCGGGCACGTCAGGCACCGACGTTTTGCCCTCTGGTGCGGGGGCCGACTCCTTCGGAGTCTCCACTGAAGGGGGCGGAGGGACAGACCCACCACCTGGAATTGGTGGAGGCGGGACCGATGGGCTTGGTGGGACATCCTGGTCGTCGGCTAATACGCGGGCCGCGAGGATTGGATTGGGGCTGGGAACCCGGCGAGCCGCAATGACGGGCTGCACGACCCGGACCGGTGGGCATGCGCGCGGTGGATAGCTGTAGGGATAGTATTGAGCCGACGTGACCGATGTGGTGGCCAAAAGACATAGCCAACCCATCACCCATTTCCTTTGACCGCACATGAGGAATCCTCCCTCTGCTTTTTCTTGTCGGTTTACGGGGCGCTGCGGTTTTCCCGTTGGTCGGAACCTCTGCTCCCGAAATTCCCTTCAATCCGTTGTAGGAATCGAGAAAATAACACAATTAGAAGAAACGTGTCAGCGCCGAAGTTGAACGAAATTACGAGAGCTGTGTTCGGCTCGCAATTGGGGAACGTCGTGGCCCGATCCGCACTCCGCGTGCTCAACGAAGAAATCACGAGTTGCGAAAAATGTGAGCGCCTCGTTGAGTGGCGAGAAAAGGTGGCTCACGAAAAACGTGCGAGCTTTCGAGATGAAGAATACTGGGGCAAACCCATCCCTGGATTTGGGGACCCGAAGGCGAGGGTCGTGATTTGTGGACTCGCTCCGGCGGCGCACGGGGCCAATCGAACGGGACGCGTCTTCACCGGCGACCGGTCGGGTGATTGGTTGTTCGCCTCACTTCATCGCACGGGCTTTGCGAACCAACGCACTTGCCAGCATCGCGACGATGGTCTGAAACTCTCCGATTGTTATATCACTTGCTGCGTCCGATGTGCTCCTCCCGACAACAAGCCAACGACGACCGAACGCGACAACTGTCTGGGCTATCTTGGGCGGGAGTTGTCACTCCTGAAGAAAATGCAGGTCATAGTTTGACTGGGTGGATTTGCCTGGGATGGAGTGCTTCGAGTGTTGAGAAGCGAGGGTCATGTT
>CAYYUU010000834.1:0-4110 GCA_964474955.1 uncultured Alcaligenaceae bacterium
TGAGGTCGTCTTCGTGGCCCGAGAAAGCCTGGCCGTAGATGAGTCGGTCGGCGGCTCGGCCACCCATGACCTGGGCCAAGCGAGCCTTGAAGTAGTCCAGGCCGTGGTGAAAGCGTTCCTCCTCGGGAAGGCTGAACACGACGCCGAGGGCACGTCCACGCGGAACGATCGAGATTTTTAGCGGCGGGTCGCACTCCGGCTCGAGCCAGCCGACGAGGGCGTGTCCCGCTTCATGATACGCCGTGCGTTGCTTTCCTTCGATCGTGAGAACTTCTTCGCGTTTCGGTCCCATCAACACGCGGTCGGCGGCGTGTTCGAAGTCGACTCGTTCGATCCGATGTTTGCCTTCGCGGGTGGCCAACAACGCGGCCTCGTTGCAAAGGTTGCGAAGGTCCGCACCGGTCATGCCGATCATCGTCCGGGCAACCTGTTCGAGATCGACATTTTCGTCGAGGGGTTTGTTGCGTGTGTGCACTTCGAGGATTTGCTTGCGGCCTTGCCATGTCGGGCGGGCGATGGTTATGTGGCGGTCAAAACGACCAGGACGAAGGAGGGCCGAGTCGAGGACGTCCGGGCGGTTCGTGGCGGCCAGGACGATGACCGATTCGTTCGGCTGGAACCCGTCCATCTCGCTCAAGATTTGGTTGAGCGTCTGTTCGCGTTCGTCCGATCCGCCGCCGACGCCCGCGCCTCGCATCCGCCCGACGGCGTCGATCTCGTCGATGAAGATCAAACACGGAGCGTTATCCTTGGCCGTCTTGAACAGGTCGCGGACGCGACTCGCCCCGACCCCCACGAACATCTGGATGAACTCCGAACCGCTGATGCTATAAAACGGCACGCCCGCTTCGCCCGCGGTCGCACGAGCCAACAGAGTTTTCCCTGTCCCCGGTGGACCAATCAGCAAAACCCCCTTGGGCACCTGGGCTCCGAGTCGTCGGAACTTGTCGGGCGTCCGCAAGTATTCGACGAGTTCTTGCAGTTCGCTTTTGGCGTACTCCATGTCGGCGACGTCTTCGAACGTCACGCGGCCTTTGGTCTTCTCGTAGCGTCGCGCCGGGCTTTTGATGTAACTCGTGAGAAAGCTCCCGCCGAGTGGGTCGCGGAATCGCGGCAACACGAACAGGACGAAAAGCCCGATGAGAAGGGCCGTCGGCAACAGGAACAAGATGAGTGTCGCGCCCCAATTCCATTGTTCCTGACGGCTATGGTAATTCACACCGTACTTGTCGAGTTTGTCGGTCAACTTGCCACTTTGGATCTCCGATTCGGGGACCCAAACGACGAAGGTCTTTTGGGAAATTTTTTCCCGGAGTTCTTCGGGCAATCCAAGTTCCTCGGACGGTTGGGTCAGCTGTCCCTGGATCCTGCGACCGATGATTTCGAGTTCCTTGATGTAGGCGTTGGAAATCGGCTCGCGCTTCTTCTCGTCACTCTGATCGGCTTCCTTCTTGGCCGCCTCATGGCCCTTGACCACGAGTTCGTCAAAAAACTCCGGTTTGTAGTCCACCAACCCCGTGGTTCGCCAAAAGAGCAAAGACAAGACCAGAAGGACGATCACCAAGATCAACAACCAGAGCGCACCCCCTGGCAGCGCTTCCGGACGACGGCGGGTGCCGGGAAGCGGGCGTTGTTCTCGTTGGGGTGGCGACATGGGGTCTCCTTAATCAATCTATCCATGAACTCTCCGGTCCTCGGGGGCCGAAGATGGTATTTCGTTTACAATAGCGAACAAACTCACTTCCGACTACACAAGTCCGGGTCGGCAAGGCCGGTCACGAACGGGGAACGAGCGACAGAAAGCCAAAAGACGAGTGACAAGAGGCGAGAGACAAGAACTGGCCGTTCGGGCAAAACTTTGAGCGTGTGGCCATTGAGGTTCTCTACGAAGCAAGCCCACCCTACAAAGACATGAACCGGACAATCGTTTATTTTCCCATTATCATGGGCCCAACTACTTTTCCGGCATTACCAAAGGCAGGCTAATCCGCTGATCCATATCACTTTCCGGAAAGTCGCAGCCACCGTCCGTGCAGCCGGACTCGGGTTCGAAAAACCGATCGTTCTCGACTCCTGTTTGTTCTCCCGTGACGACATGACCGAAGAGGGTGAACGCAGTGGCCTCTTCGATGTGGACAGGAATGATGTGGCCGATGAGACGAGGGTTGCCGTCGAAAACGACGATGTGGTCGGTATTCGTTCGTCCGCTCAGTTGGGATGGTCCTTCGGTGTTCCCTTCTTTCAGGGCGTTCTTGCTGAAGCCCTCGATCAAGATGTTGACCGTCTCGCCGATTCGTGTTTGGTGATCTTCGAGGCTGATAGCGTTTTGAATGGCCAAGAGTTCGTTGTTGCGGCGTTTCTTGACGTCATCGGGGACGTCGTCTTCGAACAGGTCGTGCCCTTTGGTTCCGGGTCGGGTGCTGTACTTGAAGATAAAGCTGTTTTTGAAACGACCATAACGCACGAGATCGCACGTCTTCTCGAATGACTCTTCGGTCTCGCCACAAAACCCAACTATGAAGTCGCTGCTGATGGCGACGCCGGGGACTTTCTCGCGGCATCGGTCGAGCATGTCGCGATATTGTTCGACCGTGTACATCCTCTTCATCCGCTTGAGGACCTCGTTACATCCGGACTGAGCGGGGACGTGAAAGTATTTGCTGACCTTTGGCAAATCGTTGACCGCTTCGAGCAGGTCGTCGGTCATGTCGTTAGGAAAGTTCGTGACGAACTTGATACGGTCGATGCCTTCGGTGTCGTGAATCTTGTAGAGCAAATCCGAGAGGCGAAACTTTCTTCCGTCGCCCATGTCGTGTTTGTAGCTGTTGACGGTTTGGCCGAGGAGGGTTATTTCTTTGCAGCCTTCGCGAGCGAGTTGAATGACTTCCTTGGCGATGTGGTCGGGGTGTCGGCTTTGTTCGGGACCGCGAGTGGCGGGGACGATGCAGTACGTACAAAACTTGTCGCACCCGATCATGATGCGGACGAACGCCTGATACGGTGTCGGTCGCATGGTCGGATCGCGCATCGGGTCGTAGCTCTCAAAACTTTGTTCGACCTCATGGCGGGCGTCGCTGCGAGAGAGACTCAGAGCCATCTGGACCTTGCCAGTTTTTTTGACTTCGTCGATGAGTTCGGGCAGACGCGAGAGTTGGCCCGTTCCGCAAATGATATCGACGTGTGGGGCTCGTCGTTTGATGAGGTCTTGGTCTTTCTGGGGCATGCAACCAAGAACGCCAACGATCTTGTCGGGGTAATGTTGTTTGTGTCCGCGGATTCGTCCGAGGGCACTGTAGATTTTGTCCTCGGCGTGTTGGCGGACGCTGCACGTGTTGTACAAAATGACGTCGGCTTGTTTGTACGTATCAACCAACTCGTACCCTTGCCGACGGAGCGTCCCCACGACCAACTCGCTGTCGAGGACGTTCATTTGGCAACCGACGGTTTCGATGTAGAGTTTTGGTTTCATGATTTCAGTGTGATGTTTGTTTATCCGGCTTTCCGTCCAGCGATTTAATGACCTCTGTAAATGATACGGGACGGATGCCTTTTCGTGAAAGACATCCGTCCCGGAGATTTTGTTCGGAGTGAAGCGAGACGATTCGATTAACCGAGTTGCGGCAACCGGCCCGTGCTGTCGCCGTGGGTTCGAACGCCGGTCACGCCAATCTTGTCGAGCATCGTCAGATACAAGTTCATCAAAGGCGTTTCGCGTGGGTATCGCAAGTGTCGACCGGTGGTGATCGTGCCGCCGCCTTTGCCAAAGAGGAGGATCGGCAACTCGTCGTGGTTGTGTCGGTTGCCGTCGCTGTTGCCGCTACCGTAGACGACCATTGAGTTGTCGAGGAGCGTGCCTTCGCCTTCGCGGATGGTCTTCATCTTGCGAATCATGTAGGCCAACTGCGTCGTGTGGAAGATGTTGATCTTCTTGATCTTTTCGAGTTTCTCACGGCGTCCCTGGTGGTGTGAAAGACTGTGGTGGCCGTCGCGGACGTTGATCATTCGGTAGCTTCGGTTGCTACCTTCGTTCGCGAAGACGAATGTTCCGATTCGGGGCAGGTCGGTCTGGAAGGCGAGGACCATCAGGTCGGCCATCAATCGGATGTGCTC
>CAYYUU010000835.1:0-4109 GCA_964474955.1 uncultured Alcaligenaceae bacterium
AACCGGGATCGCGATGGCTGGAATGATCGTCGCACGCCAATCTTGCAAAAAGACGAAGATGACCAGGAACACCAGGACCGCCGCCTGAAAGAGTGTCGTGTAGACCTCCGCGATGCTGGCCTTGACGAACCGGGTCGTGTCGAACGGGATGTCGTACTGAATTCCCTTCTCTTCATAGAGTGGTTCGAGTTCTTTCAATTTCGCACGGACCTTGTCGGCGACCTCCAGAGCGTTCGCACCTGGCAACTGGTAGATAGCAAGCAGGCCCGCCGGTCGTCCCTTCGCCTGGGCTTCCGTAAAGTACGTCTGGGCATCCAACTTGACGCGGCCCACGTCCTGGAGGCGGATGATGCGGACCGGACCCTTGGTCGAGATCTCGTGGCTTTCGTCCTTTTTTTCTTTCTTGTTCTTCGCCTTCTTTCCGCCCGTGGCGACGACGATTTCCTCGAACTCTTTCTCGGTCCGGAGTCGGCCAGGAAAGTTAATCGTGTACTGATGGCTTTGTCCCGTGGAGGTGGGAGGCGAACCGATTTGTCCAGCAGGACTTTGTTTGTTGTATTCTCGAATGGCCGCAAGCACGTCGTCGGTCGACAGCTTTCTTTGCTTGAGCTTGTTCGGGTCGAGCCAAATCCGCATGCTGTAGTCCGACCCACCCAAGACCGACGCATCTCCGACGCCTTTAATCCGGCTGATTTCGTCCCGGACGTTTATCGCCAGGAAGTTACTCAAGTCGAGGGACTTATAGGCTGGGTTATCAGAAGAGACGGTGATGAACAAAATGATGTTCGACGATTGCTTTTTGGTCGTGACGCCCTGCTGCTTGACATCGTCGGGCAATTTCGGAAGGGCCGTGCTCACTCGGTTCTGGACCAACACTTGGGCCATGTCCAGATTCGTGCCGACCTCGAACGTCACGGTCAAACTGTACGTCCCGTCGTTCGCGCTGACCGACGACATGTAGAGCATGCCCTCGACGCCGTTGACCTCCTTCTCAATGTTCGTCGCGACGGTCTCGGCGATGGTCTCGGCGTTGGCCCCGGGATACGTCGTCGACACCTTCACGGTCGGAGGCGTGATCTGCGGATACTGGGCGACCGGCAGGTTCGAGACCGAGACGCCTCCAGCGATCACGATGACCAGTGATACCACGGTGGCAAAGATCGGACGGTTGATGAAAAACTTGGATAGCATTTATGCGTCGTTCCGAATTGGGATTTAGAAAGGTGGAAGGGTTAAGGGTTGAAAGTTGAGGGTTGAGGGTTGAGGGTTGTTGTGTTGTTGTGTTGAGCCACGGAGTGGCGACGGATTGTAGGCGGGGGCGTGGGCCCGCGCGTGGTTTGGTCTCCTTTTACGCGGCCTCACGCCCCCGCCTACAATCCGTCGTTGCTCCGCAGCTTTCAAAGCCTCAACCCTCAACTTTCAACCCTCAACTCTCAACCCTCATCCGAAATGGGTTTGACTTCCACGCCCGGACGGGCTCGCTGAAGTCCATCGACCACGACCCGATCTTCGGGGCCAATGCCCTTGCGGATGACGAGGTAATCATACTCAACGAGTTTATTCGTCTTGGGATCTTTGCGAGCCAGTTGGTATCGAGATCCAACCGTGACCTTGCGGCGTTCGACTTTGTTTTTGTCGTTGACGACCAACAAGTACTCGCTCACTTGGTCGGTGTTGAGAGCATCCTCCGGGACCAACAATGCTCCTTGGAGTTTGGAGATCGGAACCCGGACGATGACTCGCTCGCCTGGTAAGAGTTGTTGGTTGTTCGTCCTGCCGCTTGGCAGCGTCTTTGGATTTGGGAACTGGGCACGGACTTTGTACGTCGCCGTCAAGGGATCGACCTGATTGTCGACGAAATCGATGAAGCCCTGGTGGCGGACCTTTCCGTCGTCGCCCAGGTAAGAGTCGGCTCCGGATAATTTCAGGTCAACGGGGGTGGGATTTTTCGTCGAGGGTCTTTTGTTTTTTTCTGGGTCGTTCTTCTTGTCGGCCTCGTCGAGCTGTTTTCGGTACTCCCGGATGTCGTTAGAACTGACGCTGAACTCGGCATAAATCGGGTCGCGGCGTATAATGGTCGCCAAGAGCGTAGCTTGTTCGCTGCCGACCAAGTTGCCGACATCGACGTAACTCTCGCTGATGACGCCGTTGATTTCGGCCTTGATCTTGGCGTACTTGAGATTCAATTCGGCTTCCCGCAGAGCAGCTTGGGCCGCCTTCTCTCGGCTCTCGGCGGTGAAGTAGGCGGCTTGGGCCTTGAGCCATTCCTGTTCCCCTGCTGCGCCGCTGTTATACGCCGCCGTCATCTGTTCGTAAATCCGTCGCGTCGTCCTTCGTTCGGTTTGCCATGCCTTCAGTTCCGCCCCCGCCTGATCCCGCTTGGCCTCGTAAACGTCCGGTTCGATCGTGTAGAGCAACTCGCCCTTTTTGACCTCCGCCCCTTCGGTGAACCGCACTTCCTGAAGGTACCCTTTGACCCTCGCTCGGACTTCGACTTCCTTGAACCCGCGAAGTTGGCCCGGAAATTCCTTGTAGATGGTGACGTCTTTTTGGATCGGCTTGGCCACCGTGACTTCCGCTGGCGGTGGCGGTGCGTATTTGTTGGGCTGGGCACATCCCGCAAGAACGCCAAATAATGGGAACAGTAACGACACGCACAGACGAGACGAACGAGCGAATGGCCCCATGATGTGGTCCCTCGAGGAAGCGATGTGTTCTATGGACTTAGATATTCTTAACGAACCAAGCTGACAATTCCATTTCGAGTTTTCTTTGCCCAAGGGTGCGTTTGAATTGCAGAATGGCGGAGGGCAGGTGTTGGAGAGGTGAATTTCTGATTGGTTGTTGTTTTTGTAGTGGGTTTACGCGAGCCGTGTGTACCCACTACAAAAACAAGGCTTCGGATCGCCTCGAAAATACCGTCCCGGGATCTGGGTTTGGGATTTTGGCCACAGTTGACTCGATTCGGATCGTTGTGGATGTTCGGCCAAGACTTGAACAACATCCTCGGGGCAGATATGCTCTTGCAGAAGAAGTCGGTCGAGCATCTGTGCCGAAAACTCGGGAGTCGATTTCGTTTGGCAACTTGGGATCGCCGCGAAAATAAATTCCCGAGATCTGGGTTTGGGATCCTGGATCAAAAGATGGGTTTGTGGCCTGGCCAAGAAATCAATGGATTGTTCCGTGGATAAGTTTTTCGAGCGAGAGGTCGAAAACGCATACACAAAACCCCTGATTCCGAGGTTCTGTGGGTTTTGTGTATGCGACTCCAACCTTCGTTTCCAAAAACATATCGAAGTGAACCGCGAGAGACCCGGCAGAATCAAGACCGGCAAAACAGACAACAATATAGTTCGCGTTCCAAAACTTGTTCTACGGGCCACAAAGGGAACTTGTTTTCGCGGTGATCCTTGGGATCTTTCACGGTTCCTCTGGGGCTTGGTTCGTGCGCTAACTCTAAGTCACCAGAGGACCGTGATTTACGCCTCGTTGAACGGTATTGTCCTTAGGCCGCTTCTGGATCGCCGCGATTGCGAGGCCAATGAAGTGGGATATTTGGCAAGAGAACCTTCACACGCCAACCGACGTGATTTCAATTTGGACGCAAAACCATATGAGTAACCCCTTTGTCCGGCGTGTCGGCGGAGTCCTCAGCGCCGACATTGCCGTTCCCGAACACGAGCGTGAGATGCGCTTTTACTCACGCGTACTCTACACGGGTGACAATCCGCTTTGGCGCGAGGATCTAATGAACAACCGAGGCATGCCGATCATCGGCTTGGGCGCGCGCAGCGCGGAGTATGCTGACCTTCCCCTACAATGGATGCCGCACATTCAGGTCGCCGATGTCGCAGCGAGTGTCGAGCGCGCGCTCGATCTGAGCGGACGTGAACTCATGCACGGCAAAGACGACGATGGAAAGAGCCAGTGGGCGGTGCTGCTCGATCCAAATGGCGCCGCGTTCGGGATCATCCCGGTCGTTTCTGCGGAGGAGCGTCCCTCAACTGAGGGCGATGCATCGCAGGACGACGTGGCGCGAGTGGGTTGCATCTCCTGGCTCGACCTGACGGTCTCCGACGCCTCGGCCACCCGGGACTTCTATCGCCAGG
>CAYYUU010000836.1:0-4108 GCA_964474955.1 uncultured Alcaligenaceae bacterium
GCCGGTGATCTTAGATCACCGGCCCACTCGGAAAGTTCCTGGTCCCCGGACCGCCATACTGGTTTGGTCCGCGTGGCAGCACAAAGGCCTTTCCTATTCCGCGAGAGTTCCCCGCGTCAATCACCGCACCAAAGGATGTTGCGAACACCCTTGTCCGGTGGCAAGTCGCAAACGCAAACGGAAGCTCGCCCACGGCGGTGTTCTATGTGAGCGACGGAAACGAAATCGTTGAGCATCGCGAACGCAATGAACCCCAAACGATCAAGACGCTTCCGGTCGGAATCAGTGGCCGGTTGTCCAAGATCGCCGAAGTCGATCAGTATCAGTTTCAACCCACTCAAGATGGTTCGATCACAGTCGACCTGATGGCCCGACGCCTGGGTTCCGACCTCCATGGCCAACTCGAAATTCGAGACGGCGACAATCGGCTTCTCGCAACGACCGCCGACACCGAAGGCATCGATACCTCGCTCACTTTCGCCGCCAAGAAAGGAAACCAGTATACCGTCCGTCTCCACGATATCGATTTTCGCGGCAATCGGGCTTTCGTTTATCGGCTGTTCATCCAACCCGGTCCGCGAGTGTTGCGGACGATTCCTCCCTGTGGAGTTCGTGGAAAGAAAGGTCAGATTACGTTCGTTGGATACGGCCTCAAGTCGAACACTGACCAGCTCGAAACCAAATCGCAGCAAATCGATTTTCCGAAAACGGGCAATGCCTTCCGCTACAAATGCAATACCAAGTTTGGAGTCACCGAGATTGTGATTCCGATGAGCGATCATCCGGAGTTGACTGAGCCAACCAACCGATCAAAAACGCATCCGACAATCCCTGTTCCCGGTGCCATTACTGGCACGCTCGAACAATCGAACGAACAAGACCGCTACACTTTCCAGGCGAAGAAAGGTGAGAGCTGGAACATAGAATTGCAATCTCGCGTACTTGGAACGAACCTTGACGTCGCGCTCGAAGTGTTGCGACCAGACGGGAAACGACTGGCAAACTTCGATAACCTACCCGGGACAACAGACGCGGGTGGTGTCATCCGAACGCCAAAAGACGGGAGTTATACTTGCGTCGTGCGAGACCTATCCGGACACGACGGAACGCCCTTGGCCATCTATCGATTGGCCATCACCAAACTGAGTCCCGACTTTTCACTCTCTCTGCCTCAGCAATTGAAAGTTCAGCTTGGTGCAAAGCTCAATGTCGTCGTCAAGGCTCAACGCTTCGACGGTTTTCAAGAACCGATCGAACTGAGGGTTAAGGGCTTGCCAGCTGAAATCACCGGCCCGAGAACGATCACAATTCCAGCCAAGAAGACGAATGCAAAATTTGTGTTCACGTGTCCGAAAGATTCCTCGACCAAGGCGGCTATGCTGCAGATTACGGGCACGGCAAAAATCGGAGACAAGACCGTAACCCGCTTTGCGACCGCAACGGCGTCGGGCAACTTGGCACCTCGTTTTCCCGGGGACACTTTCACGGATCAAATAATCCTCGCGCGAACGATGTCCCCACCGTTCTCGGTCGAACTCGTCGACAAAAATCGACAGCGAGCGGTCCATCGCGGAACAACTTATCCCGCCGAGTTCCTCATCAAGAGAGAACCCGGATTCACCGGTCCGGTTCAACTCCAGATGGCAAGTAAACAAGCTCGCCACCGACAAGGAATGACTGCGCCGATTCTTACGGTTCCCGCCAAGACGACACGTATTCTGTATCCTTGCTTCTTGCCCGAATGGCTCGAAACGGATCGGACTTCGCGTATGGTCGTGCTCGGTGTCGCAAAGTTCGCCGATCCCAAGGGTATTGTTCGATATCTCACCAAACCAGCGAACGCCCGCATCACGATGATTCTCGAAGGGGCCTTGCTCAAAGTTCAACACGACGCAGACGAGTTGACCGTGACGCCAGGAAAGTCGTTCCAGATCCCGCTCGTGGTATCGCGTTCACCAAAGCTCAAGCAGCAGGTGAAATTGGAACTCGTCGTCCCGCCAGAATTGTCGAAAGTCCTGTCGGCAAAATCAATCACGCTCGGTCCCAAAGAAAAACGTGGCACTCTTGAAGTGACAAGCACGCCAAGTGCAAAACTCCGTGGGGACTGGGAGATCATGATTCAAGCCACGGCCCTCAAGGACAATCGTTGGCCGGTCGTCTCTCAGACGAAAGTTTCGGTCCGATTCGTTGAGCGACGATAGCGTTGCTTTTCTCGCGTGCAGGCACTTTGCTTTGCAGGCTTCGCCTGCGTGCGAAAAGTCACGAAAGACAAAACAACTTTTCAAACCCATTCACTTTCGCATGCTATGTTTTCTGCGGGTTATTCGATAGTTAACTCTCGCAGGAGGTGCGCATGTCTCGCTTGTCCATAAACAATCATCCGGAGGCCGAGTCAGTCCTCCGGATTCAAGATTTGGTCGTTCGGTTTGGCGACTTAACCGCCGTTGACCATTTGAATTTAGATGTTCATCGTGGAGAGTTGTTCGGCCTTCTCGGTCCCAACGGTGCCGGGAAAACGACGACCATCAAGGTCTTGATCGGTCAAGGCAAACCGACAAGCGGACGTGTTTCGTTGTGTGGTCTCGACGTCCAGAAACAATGGGACGAAGTGAAATCGGTTTTCGGCTACGTCCCGGATAGGGAGAATCATTTCGAAGAATTGACGGGGCGGAAGAACCTCCAGATTTTCTGTGGGCTCTATAACGTTCCCAAGTCTCGGGCCGACGAATGTCTGGAAATGGTCGAACTGAGCGAGGCCGCCAATTTGCAAGTTCGCGGATATTCCCTCGGGATGCGACGCAAGTTGTTGTTGGCTCGGGGAATGCTCCACAAGCCAAAGATGCTCTACCTCGACGAACCCACGGCCAACCTCGACATCCACTCGATCGAAGTCGTCCACCGAATTCTCAGGCAACTCATGGACGAAGGGACGACCATCCTCATCACAACGCACAACATGAAAGAAGTCGAAGCCATCTGTGACCGCGTCGCCATCATGTGCCGCGGAAAGCTGATTGCACTCGATTCTCCTTTGGCACTCCGCCAAGAACACGCCGAACGAAAGGTCGACGTCATCCTGAGCAACGGCCAGCGAAAAGCGTTCGACCTGGAATGCCCTGAAGAAATCGAAGAGTTGACGGCCTACTTCCAATCGCAAGATGTCGTCAGCGTGAACACCCGCGAACACAATTTCCACCAAACATTTCTGAAGCTCACCGGCACGGCCTTCGAATAAATCAGGAGATGTCATAGATATGCGTTGGTACATCTTGCGAACGCTCCTGCACAAGGAACTGTTGCGCCACGGGGCCAACCGTGGCGGGATTTTTCTGGTCGTGTTGTTGATGATGGCGTCGCTGCTCTTGTCGTTCTTCGGCGGCAAGGATCTTGAGGGTAGCAGCGTCCTGACCGGAGTGAAGCGGTGCTACATCGATTACCAAGTCGAAGACGAGTTCATCAACCACCTTTCGAACAACGTCCCGCAAGAGCTTGAAGGCAAGGTGCGTTTTCGTCAGTTCGCGGCGGTCCGAAAAAATGCCGACGGGACGCCCTTTTACATCCAAAACTCAGGCGGCATCCAAATACACAACGACGACAAGAACGAAGTCCAAATTTGGTTTTGGGAACCGGGCCAAGGAGCCCTTTCCATTTATGAGATTTGGTTTTGGCGCGAAGTCCAAAACTATACGAGCAAACGAAATTCGCCAGTCTCGACCTCCAAGCTCGAAGACAAAGGGCCAAAGGCCGTCCCGCTTGTCTTCAAAGAACCCAAGCGATCGATCATCAAGGGCGGGCTCGATCCGCGATCAGGCATCGCAACCGCGTTGGTGGTCTTCGGATTATTTTTCGTCTGCGTCTACTTGATGCCGTCTTTGAGTTGCGAAGAACGCGAAAGGGGAACTCTGTTGGCCCAGGCATTGTCGCCCGCATCCCCGAGAGAAATTCTCGGGGCGAGATTTCTATTCTATCCCGTGTTGGCCATCATCTTGGCGTGCGTGTTGGCGGGAGCGTATCGACCTTGGGTGTTGGTGTCGGGCTACTTTTGGTTAGCCCTGCTCACTGCGACGGCTGGTTCGATGGGAGTTGGTCTCACGATCGCGAGCGTGGC
>CAYYUU010000837.1:0-4107 GCA_964474955.1 uncultured Alcaligenaceae bacterium
TTTAGTAGTAGGCACACTCGGAATGCGAAATAAATGTGTGTCCGGTTTCTTGAGGACTTTGAAAACCGGACACACATTTATTTCGCATTCCAAGTGTGCCGTGACCAGAAGTAGTAGGCACACGGGGAATGCGAAATGTATTTCTGTCCGGATTCAGATGTTTGGCCGTAGGACAGGTTTTTAACCTGTCCTACGGTCCGACCCTCAACGCGGAGCACTGATTTTGGCCGTCAACAATTATCAGAGCTTTACTTCTTCTCGACCTTGGAGTCATTCTTTCGGAAATCGCCGGCGCGGATGATTACGAGGCGGTTCACGTTAATCAACTCCTTGAGAGCTTGGTTGACGTCTGAAACCTTCAACTCGGCGATCTTTGTTTCGATCTCCTTTGATCGCTCGAACGTTCGACCCAGATAGAGTTTGCTCGCGAGTGAACTGGCGAGGCTGGAGTCACTCGCTCGGCCCAGCTTGCGGCGGCGGAGGAAACCTTGTTTGGCTTCGTCCAGCAGCGTTCCGCTAATACCGTTTTCCTTGGTCTTTTTCAACAACTCGATGACGTTGTCGTCGACCTTTTTGAGGTACATCGGGTTGAAGGATGCTCGGATCGTGAACTGAGCACGCTTGTCGAGAGTGCCGAAGGAAACGGACGATCTGGCTCCGTACGAAATGCCCAACTCTTCGCGGAGTTTGTTCGAGATGACCGAGTTTAGGGGCATTTCGCCCAACAGGAAGTTGGCCAAACGCATGGCCGGATACTTGGGCGACGAATCGTCCATCGGGAACTGATACCCGGCGACGTACATGGCGTTCTTTTTGTCGGGGATTTGGATCGTAAAGAGCCCTCCTTTGACGTCGACGAACGTCTTGTTGGGGATTCGTTTATAGGCGATCGGCGAATTCCAATCTTTGAGCATGTTGCTCATTTGTCCGAGAGTCTTCTTGACGTCGAAGTCCCCAACGATGGCCAGTTCTCCGGTCGTGCCGTTGAGGTGTGTTTTGTACAACTCGGTGATCTGTTCGAGCTTCAACCCCTTGATTAATTCGAGGTATTCGCTGAACGTCGGGTTGTAGCGGATGTCATCTCTCGGGTACGGATTCAAGTTGCGAAGCAGGAAGTTTGAGGCCCGTGACGTTGGATCGGTCTCGGCTTGCTTGAGGCCCTGGATTGTAGTCTGGACGATCAAGTCCAATTCCTTCTGGGGAAACGTGGGATGTCGAAGCATTTGCTCAAGGAGTTCCAACGTCTCGTTGAGTTTATCACGCTTTGATCGCACAGTTATGCCAAGGGACCCAAGCCCACTATTGATGCTGATCGTGGATTGGAGTTCGCTCAACTTGTCCTGGAGTTCGGCGTAGGTGTATTTCTTGGTCCCTCGTTGCATGAGCGAGCCGAGGAACGCGGCCGCTACGTCGTACTTCTTCAAGGATTTCTGGTTACCGAAGCGGAGCGTTAAATCCAAGACCACTTTCTCGCCGCGGGTTTTCTTCGGCAGGATCGCGTACTTCACGCCGGTGGAGAGCTTGCCGCGTTTGACGCGTTTTTCGATGTTGTCCGGGGTCGGATCGAACTTCTCACCCTGGGCCAATTTTTTGCCGCCCTTGTAGTTTTTGACCAGCATGGCGATGTCTGGCGTCTCGGGGATGGCGGAGCGGTCGATTTCTTTCGGATCGGTGGGAATGAACACCCCGACCGTTCGGTTGCTCTGTTTCAGATATTTCTTGGCGACCTGGTTGACTTGTTCGGCCGTCGTTGTTTTGATTCGGTCGCGATGGATGAACAGCAACCGCCAATCGCCCGCGCCGAGCCATTCACTCAGTTCGACGGCAAGTTGCGAGGGGTTCGCCAACGTCCTTTCCCTGGCCGCGATGAGTTCGTTCTTGGCTCGGGTGACTTCTTTTTCGGTGATTGGTTTTTTCGAAACCTTCTCGAGCTCTTTGACGAGTAGATCCTTTAATTCGGTCGGTTCGGTCCCCGGCGCGGCGACCGCCAGGAACAGCATCACGGACGGATCGTGCCAGGCGAACGCAAGGGCCTGAACGGCAATCGCTTTCTTGGTCTTGACTAGGGCTTTGTAGAAACGCCCCGACGGTCGGTTCGTGAGGGCTTGGGCGAGGACCTGGGCCGAAGCACAATCTGGATGGGCTGCCGAAGGAATGTGGTACGCAATGATGACCGTGCCGATCTTTCCGTTGCGACGAAGGGTGACGGTGCGTTCGCCGTCCTGGGGCGGTTCTTCGGTGTATGTTTTCGGAAGTTCTCGTTTCGGCTTGGGGATCGAACCGAAATATTTGGCGATGTACTGGTGTGCTTTCTTCTCGTCGAACTTGCCCGAGACGACAAGCACCATGTTATCGGGTTGGTAATATTTCTTGTAGAAGACCCGCAAGTTCTCGACCGGAACTCGTTCGATGTCGGCCCGATTGCCGATCGTCGATTTGCCGTAGTTGTGCCACTCGTAGGCCGTCGCCAGAACCCGCTGGAAGAGGACCCGCACGGGGTTGTTCTCGCCCTGTTCGAATTCGTTTCGGACGACCGTCATTTCCTTCGCGAGGTCTTCTCGCTTGATGAAACTCTTGGTGAGTCGATCGGCCTCGAACTCGATGGCGAACTTCAAGTTCTCGTCCGAAGCGGGGAGCGTCTCGAAGTAGTTTGTCCGGTCCACGAACGTTGTGCCGTTGAAGGAAGCTCCGCGTTCGTTCAACGCTTTCTTGGGGTTGAGGAATTTCGGCGAGCCCTTGAAGACCATGTGCTCGAGCAAGTGGGCCATTCCCGTTTCGCCGTATCCTTCTTGTCGGGAACCAACGAGGATCGTTACGTTCACCGTGACCTTTGGACTTGAGCCATCGGGAAACAGCAGGTATCGAAAGCCGTTCGGAAGTTTGTATTCGGTGATGCCTTCGACCGAAGCCACTTTCTTGGCTTTCCCTTGACCAAAGGAAGAAGGCGGAAGCGTGAGAGAACTGCAAATCAAAGCCACTGGAACGATCCAGCGACAAAGGCCAACTAATTGTTTCATTCGTTACACTCCATTAATCCGATACACAGAATTATTGCCCATGACAGACGGAGTCATTGGAAAATTCTGTCTAGGCATTTTGGTATTGTAGGGCATGTGGGAAGGAGAGCCAGAAGCGAGTTGTCTTGGCTTGACATGTGGTTGCCGATTCGCGATAGTTTCCCTCGCGAAACTTTGCCAGACGTCGCTCGCGAGTGCTGCGGGGAAACGAATGGCTTGGTGAAGTCAGTTGCATCCCACCCAAACGATTTGCTGAATCACTCAATGTTTTGCGTTTTGGCAAAACGGAGCTTCAAAATGAGAACCTGGATCACTTTGGTGATTGTTAGTTTGGCGATGTGTTCCGGGTGCAGTCACATGAACCACACGGAACGCGGAGCCGTCACCGGCGGCGGCGGCGGAGCCGCCGCCGGAGCACTGATTGGTGCCGCAACCGGTCGGCCCGGAGTTGGTGCTGCCGTCGGTGGGGTTCTGGGTACCGGAGTCGGAGCCGCCGTGGGCAACGGAATTGACCGAGCCGAACGCCGCGGGGAAGCTGCTGCCTACCATCGCATACGTCACGAACAAGAAATTGCTCGCGCGAGGGCTTCGGCCTTGTCGGTCCAAGACGTCGTTGAACTCTCCCAGCAGCACATCTCCGATCATTTGATCATCAATCAGATTCGAACAAAGAACGCGGTCTTTCACCTCACCAAGACGGATCTGATCTACCTCCGGCAAATGGGCGTGAGCGAACGCGTCATCGCCGAAATGCAACGGACTGCGACCCTCCAGCCCAGGGCCGTCGTCGAAGAACGAGTCATCATCCACGAGCCCGCTCCGCCACCTGTTGGTGTCAGGCTCTACGTTGGACCGCGGAGAGGGTGCGGTCCGTATTGGCGACGGCGAAGGGGGTGTTGGTAGAGTCTCTGCCTGATCCGAAGGGAATGGTCAAGCACTCCATTCCCTTCGGGCCAAGATCGTTGACAGCTGACGAGCCTTTTTTTCTTTACAGATGTAACGACTGTAAACCCTATCAATCTAAAGTATGGTTGTATAAGTAAACCTGTCGATGTGGGCTATATTTGCCGACCGACAAGTACCAATTTCA
>CAYYUU010000838.1:0-4102 GCA_964474955.1 uncultured Alcaligenaceae bacterium
GGAGCGAAAGCGTACTTCCGCATTGGTGTGCCATTTGAAAATGGTAGTTGGTTTAAGTCCATTGGAGAGGCGAAGCAACTCTAGATTGTGGACTGCCGCAAAGGCATCACCTTACGAATGATGGTGGAAGGGCATCACCACGAGGAAGCAAAGGAAGACACAAACCTTGAAACAGAAGACCCGGATAATCCCCTTTGTGCCTGTTGTCAGAATGGGGAGGATCCACACATTTGGCTGACGCCGAAGTTACTCACGGTCCAAGCAGAGACGATCACAAAAACGCTCAAGGAAATCGATCCTTCGAACGCAGATGTCTTTCAAAAGAACTTCGAGGAGCTGAAGGAACGCTTGAAGAAGTTGGATGCAGATCTCCATGACCAGCTGGAACCGATGAGAGGCAAAGCATTTTTTGTATTCCATCCCGCGTGGGGGTACTTCGCAGACGAGTATGGTATGGCGCAATTTGCTATTGAAAGAGTCGGTAAAGACCCCAGCGATTCTGAATTGACCGAGCTGCAGGAGGAGGCAAAATGGCACGGGGTGAAGGTCATCTTTGTTCAACCGCAGATTACTGGAAGTGGGGCAGATGCCGTCGCAAGAGCAATCAACGGGCGAACGGTGGAGCTGGATCCACTCAGCCCTGAGGTCGAGAAGAACTTGCGGAGAGTGGCCGACGAGATGCTGAAAGTTCACAAGTAATCTCCAGTCGCATTGACCTCTTTGCCCATTGCGAGTTGAGCGAGAATGTTATCCAATTCAGTTAACCATTCTGAGGTTGTTGAGATCAACAACCTCACTTTTGGTTATCCTCCAAATGAAGTGACCGATCCCGTTCTGTGTGACGTTTCTTTAAGTGTCAGGCAGAATGATTTTTTAGGAGTGATCGGTCCAAATGGAGGAGGCAAGTCTACGCTGCTGAAGATCATTCTTGGTCTTTGCACTCCTCAATCGGGTACTGTTCGGGTCCTGGGCACTTCGGTAGAAAAAGCCAGAAAGCATATTGGGTATGTACCCCAGCACGCGAACTTCGATAAGTCCGTTCCAGTGAATGTGCTGGACGTCGTTCTGATGGGCCGGTTAGGTCAGTCTGGTTGGGGATGGTTCTACAGCAAGAAAGACAAAGAAGCCGCCTTTGCTGCCTTGGAGCAAGCACGAGTTGCTGACCTGTGGAGACGGTCACTCTCGGCTCTTTCGGGTGGGCAACTACAACGAGTGTTGATCGCTCGAGCGTTGGCAAGCGAGCCGAAACTCTTGCTCCTCGATGAGCCAACAACTGGGATTGACTTCCAAGTGATCGAAAAACTGGTTGAACTACTCCATCAGATCAATCAGTCACTCCCCATCATCATGGTCAGTCACGATATTGGGTTTGTGTCGACTCATCTGAAGCGAGTCGCGTGTCTCAATCGCACATTGGTTTGTTGTGAGGCCAAAGAAGTCACCGCTCAGCTCATCACTGATCTCTATTCAGGCTCGTTTCGACCCGTGCGGCATTCGGAAGAATGTCCTCACGGAATCACCGCTGCTCCGTTCTCCTCATCCGTACAGGCTGACTTGCCGGAGAGGTTCCTGTGACTGCATTTTTCCAGGACATGGCGGTCAATCCGTTCCTCAAGACTGGACTGCTTGCTGGAGTCTTGGCAAGCATCGCTTGCGGAGTGATTGGGCCCTACGTCATTACTCGCAGGATTGTTTTTTTAAGTGGTGCGGTTGCTCACTTTGCGATTGGGGGAATTGGTGCAGCGGTCTTTCTTTCGACAATCTACCCAACCACGTTTGCATGGATGGACCCTTTGCATGGTGCCGCTTTAGCTGCGTTGCTAGGTGCGGTGATCTTAGGAATCGTCCACGAGAAGGCACACGAACGGATGGATACTTTAATCGGTGCGCTTTGGTCGATAGGAATGGCCAGCGGGATCTTACTCATCAAGTACACTCCAGGATACCACACCGAATTGATGAGCTACCTCTTCGGAAACATTACCTTTGTTCCGTGGCGATCGATCTATCTCATGCTGGGACTGGTGGGGGTGATTCTTGGTGTTGTCCTCGTATTTCACAAACGTTTCTTGGCACTTTGCCTCGATGCGCAGCAAGTGAAACTTCAAGGGATAGCAGTACTTCCAACAAACATTGTTCTGCTGGCATTAGTTGGCCTGACAGTCATCTGTCTCATGCGTGTTGTCGGACTCATTCTGGTATTGGCTTTGCTAACTCTACCTGCTGCCACTGTCAGGCATTACACATCTCGAATGCCAGTGCTCATACTCTTCACAATCCTGCTCTCCACTGCGCTGACGACTGTTCCCCGCATAGCCGTCTACGGTACGAAAATCAGTCCCGAGTGCGCAATTGTTCTCGCGGCTGGTGCCACGTATCTCTTGTCGGTAGTCGGTCTGGGATTCCGTCCCAAGTTTCAAAAATAACTCCGTGATCGCTTGCCTTCCAAGACAGCTACCCCACTCCGTCACTCCTCTGGCTTCCTGCGCTTCTTTGAGGGGCGGCCAGGCCGTCAGTGAATCTGGAACGTAGCCTAATCCCAATACCGTTCAACAATTCATAACTACAGTTTCTTCAAACGTTTGTGTCAGCGGCGGCGGTTTGCGATGTTGTGGTCTCTTCTTCTTGAACTTTGACATCTTGCGTTTGATCACACGCGGGTTGATGCGGTTGGGACGGCGTGTTCCCGATTTCGTCTTCTCTCGATCCACCCGCTCGCAACTCATCTCCCACAACAACGCCTGATACCACTGCTGCCAACGCTCCGGAGTCCGGGAGTCACATTCGGGCAAACGACACCTTAGGATGTGCAGGCACCCAGTAAACGATAACTCGTCTGGATCCAAATTTTGGCTCTGAGCCGCTTGGCCCATCAACGCCCGCACAACATAATGGCCCAAAGACAACGCATACATCTCCTGTACGACACCCGCCGGAGTTTGGCTGCGTAATTGGGCCGGCTTGGTCGGACGTTTCGGATCGTGGTGAGTCTTTTGCTCGTCGAAAACTAATTCTTGTTCCCATCGCTCGTGATACAGCACGGCCAACTCCTTGGCTCGATACGTTTGGCTTTGGTGTAAATTCGTCAACAACGTGTGTTCTTCGCCGTGGCCGGTGCGTTGGGGGTCATCCAACGTGTACTGAATCACCCGAACGACGATGCCATTTCTATCCTTCTGGCGGTCGTAACCATTGCGGTAAATTTTGGCCTCATACGGGCCATCGGAGAAACTCTTCGATGGGCTCGAGGATCATGCCTTTTTTCAGACGAAAGAGCATTCGCACGCCTCGGCCGTCGAGTTCCTTCCGGAGTCGATAGCTGAAGAAATTGCGATCACACAACAACAGCATCTGCGGTTGCAGACGTTTGCGAAGTCCCCACACCATCGCTTGCTCACTGCGGGCATAGGGCTTCAGGACAAAAGCCAGTTCGGCATGCGTGCCCAACTCGACGAGACTCAACTTCCGGACTTGAGGAAACGCTCCGTCGCCTCGCGAGCCGCTGGGACGTCCAAAGACGCGTGAGTTCTGCTGGGAGTCGGGAATCTCGACACACGTCCCATCGAATCCGACCATCCGCAAACGTTTGTAGAAAGCTCCCGGCGTGTTGTCGTTGGCGACGGGTCCAACGACGTTCTCGAAGACCCAACGCAAAGGCGCTACTCCGAGCCTTTGGCGTGCGGAACAAAGCGTGTTCCTCGGGGGCGTGGTTTCTGTGGGGCGCATTCGCCGAGCATGTTTGAAGACGGCTCGCAAAGGCAATTCGGTGAGCACCCCCATGGCCAACACGACCCAAAGCATAATCTCGTGAGTGATTTTGGCATTAGCCCGATTGTGCTTTCGAGTTTCCTTTAACGCTTGTCCAATCAGTTCGTCTGAGATAAACTCACTCAAACCTACCAGGCGGTCGGTAACCATTCCCGATTCATCGACTTCGAAATATTCTGGCGTTCGTCCTGACATCTTCCCAGCCCTCCGGATTGCTATAATCGTGACAATCATAAGTTATTCGGAGGCTGGGAATTATGTCAAACGTGAACGGTATTGCTCCATGACCGGCTTGACACTCGAAATGTTCGAGCAACTTCTGCCCACATTCTCC
>CAYYUU010000839.1:0-4076 GCA_964474955.1 uncultured Alcaligenaceae bacterium
ACAAATCCCACATCCCAGAAATCGGCGTTCTGCCCCACGGATGCGAGAGCACTACCGGAACAACTCCCGACAACGATCCTCTCTCCTTGCGGTCTACCGTTTTGCCGAGCCATGTAATCAGCATCTCGAAAAATCGGCGGCCCGACCTTCTTGGCTAGATTGTGAGCGTAGGAGTAATAGCCCTTGTTCAACGACAGCGTAAGTGGCAACACACACCGCGAGCCAAGCACTCGGTTGAAGATCGAGCGCCACGAGTAACTTTGTTTCCAGGCCCATTCGAGTCCTTGTTGCAGTCTTTCGGGAGTCATGTTGCGTGGTTGAAAGACAACGTGCTCGACGTCGTAAAGCGGCCAGTTCTCGTGGAGCAACCGACCCTCCGCCTTGAGCCTGCGAAAGAGTCCTGTTCCCGGAAACGGCGTGACCACGGCATACCGAGGCAGGTCAATTTTCACGCGGTCCACGAAATCGACCGTCCTGGAAAAGACGCTCGTGTCGTCGTTGTCGAAGCCGAACACGAAACAACCCTGAATGCCGATGCCGTGGTCGTGGAGTCGTTTCACAACATCGGCGTAGTTCCTCGCTTGGTGAAATCCCTTGCGAGTCTCCGCAAGAGTGTCCTGGCTGATCGATTCGAAACCGATCAACAATCCCTTGCAACCACTTCGCGCGGCTAACTCGAGAAGCTCATCGTCTTCGGCAATCCGAGTCGTCGCCAAACCAACCCAGCGAAAGCGAAGAGGAATCATCGCCCGATACAACGCCTTCGCATATTGAATGTCCTCGACGGGGCTCAGATCAATGAATAAAGCATGTCGGCTCTCGAACGTCTTGAGTTCGGCGATGACGTCTTCGATGGGACGGTGGCTGTAGACTTTTGGCCACGCTGCCGGCACCGTACAAAAGTCGCATTTGTGAGGACACCCTCGCGTTGCCTCGATGCTGTTTATCGTCGCATATCGTTTTTTGAGCAGCAGATCACGCCGCGGCAGAGGCACGTTCGTCAATTGTCGTTGCGGCGTCGCGGAATAACGCCGCTGCAAGTTGCCATTTTTGTAATCACGAAGCAGTTGCGGCCAGGTCGTCTCGGCATACCCCACGACGATCGCGTCGGCGTGCGGCTGCGCTTCGTCTGGGAGCAGGGTAGGGTGAACGCCCCCAAGAACTACGGTGTGCCCTTTGGCGCGCAGTTGATCGGCGATGTCGTACGCTCGCCACGAAGTTCCTGTGATCGCGCTGATCCCCACGAGGCTCGGAGGGAAATCCAGGTCCAGAGGCTGAACCCCCTCGTCCTGAATGTTGACCTCGGCTCCGAGGTCTTCGGGCACAAGGGCCGCCAGTGTGGTCAGCGTGAGAGGAGCGTACCGCAACGACGTCTTGAAAATCCCCGACTTGTTCCGGTGAATCTCACCAGCGGGGGACAGCAGTTGAATCCTCACCTCGGCTCCTCCTCCATTGCGTCCATCTTCACCGACATAGCTGCATGGCTCTTGAAGACATACCCCAGTATCCCCCTCACCAGTTTCGATAGGTCACGACCTTCGGGACAGAGATAATGGTCCGCTCCCCAAATCGGATACACCAACCCAGGCAACAAAAGCACGTCGCCCAACAGGATGACGCTGTCGTTCGGACCCAGCGGCGCGAGTCTCTGATAACCTCTGCGAGCGAGAGGTGAAGTCAAGTGTCGCTCCAACGGAAAGCCAACCACATGAACCGCTTGCATGTGTGGGACTCGGTTGCAAGCGTCAGGGTAGGGCGGGCACGCTTCACGGCTGATTTCTTCCAGGGCAGCGGAAGGATGGCCAAGCCACCACAGAACGAGCCGAGTGGTGAAGGTCCGTACCGGACGCGACTTGAGCCAGTCGATCACCGCCGTTCCGGGAAACAGGCCCGAAACGTCCACCCATCCGACACACTTTCGCAACAACTCGGGGCAGTCTTCCCGCGCCAACAACAAACGCATTTCCGTGCTGCTCTTGCTGTGCGTCACGAGCACAAACGGTGAGTCATCCCGATTCCCGAGCCAGTCCGCCAATACTCTCGCGTTTTGCTCGATCCGTCCAAAACTCAGAAGCGGCACAAACTCCGAATCGATCCCGAGAAGGTCTGCGACTTCCTTAACGAGCCGTCCGTCGCCGCCCGTTTGGGGCTTCTCTTTGTAAAAGGCCCCCGGAACAATGACGAGGCGGACCTTTTTCGGAAGACGGAAATTCCACGTTTCCGCGGTGAGCGCATCCACATTTCGGATGAACGCACCGTGTCGTGGTGACTCGCAAAGCGTCACGTACAGGGCGGCCGTGGCGAAGTCGAGACCTCGCTCGCGCGCCAAAATTTGGGCCGTCTCCGTCGTCAAGGGCTCATCCGCTTGGTCGACCCACTCGGCAGCCGCTTCCAGTAGTCGGCGTTCTTCGATGGTCACGTCAGGATCTCAAGAAGTCTCCGCAGCCGGCGGATTGGTTGCTGGTTGTTTCGGGTTCCCGCCACCGCCAAACATCTTTCCAATCACAATCACGAGGACGACGCCGAGGACAAGGCCACCCACTCCCGCCGATATCCCCGTCCACCAGGCCGTTTGTTGGATGGCCATGTCGATCACCGCATTATCAAAACCGTTGAACGACAAATGGACGCTCGTGACTTTCCACTTCCCGTCTTTCTTCATGAGGGAGGCCGTCCACCGCGTCTTGAAATCTAACTTGCGGCCGTCGGTTAAAATAAACGTGTCGTCGGAGTGACCGGCAGCCACTGCCATCTTGCTATCGAGATAAAGCACCGTTAGTTTTTCGGCCTCGGGCTTGATGGTGACCTTCTCGACGACCCGATCCGGCCCCTTGGTCAGTTTTTTGATGTTTTCTTTTACCTCTTCCGGAGTCCTGTTGATTTCTCCGTTCTGCCAGGTGACGGTCACATTCTCGTCGAGAAAGCTGGCCAACTTATCGAGGTCTTGCTCGTTGTAGGCTTTGGTCATCTTGCCAAGCAGCGCGCGAAGCTCGTCGTGGGCGGGATCTTCTTTCTTGTCTCCTTGGCCGAAAACGACCGTTGTGGAAAACAGGAGACAAACCAAACTCACGACGCCAAGCCAGCCGGAGGGACGCGGGGAACTCATGGGGTATTTTCCATCAAACGAGGAGAATTGGGAAGACACGACGCGGTCGAAATGGGATCGCTCTCAGAACTTGGGCCGTCGGAGAGGTCAACTAACCACCGAAAAAAATCGATCATCGTTCGGTCACCCGGAGCGAGTGCCTCGGGCACATATCGAATGCCTGCGAGCGTTCGAATTTCGTCGACGATGAAATTGTGAGTGAACAGTCGGCGAACAAAAAGAGCCAACGACTGGAACAACGGTCCGAGTTTCCCCCTCTTGGCGTGGGGCAATATGTTGAGGTAGCACGTCTCTTGATCCACCGGCTCGGCGAAAATCATCAACCAGCTTCGCGTCCGGCGAAAATCCGCCGTGATCACTATGACGTTCCCGCCCCAATTCGTCATGGACACATCGACTTGTTGCCCGACGAACAAGCGGAGCATCCGATCCGACATCGTCCGCCCCGCTACCCGGAACGTGACGCGAATCCTTCGCGCCCACTCGTGCGGACAATCAATCTGCACGTCACCCACCAACTCGCGGGCGTGGACTCCGTGAAAGTGCTGGACGTCGAAGCTATTGGCCATGACGAGATACCAAGGCCCATCCGCAAAATATCGCAAAGGCGCTGCGACCGCAAATTCTGACTGCTTGACTTCCGGAAAAAACGGCAGTGGAAACAACGCCCGTTCTCCGTTGAAGAAATAAACCAGGCCATGCCGTTCGACGACCGGATACGATCGAACTCGGTGAGTCCGTGTGGGCGGTTCGGTGTATGGCGTTGCGGAGCAAAACCCATCGGGTCCAAACCGCCAACTATGATACGGGCATTGGATGTCTTCTCCGACGATGCAACCGTTACCCAAATCCGCTCCCATGTGACTACACCGCGCATCAAGCACAACGGCTTGCCCCATCGCCGTCCGATAGCCTACCAGCCGACGACCGAGGAGCGATTTCGACTTTGGACCTTTACGCAATTCACGCG
>CAYYUU010000840.1:0-4065 GCA_964474955.1 uncultured Alcaligenaceae bacterium
GTCAAAAACATTTTCATTTGTGAGACAGTGGCGTTCTGAGCTTCGTCGATGATGATAATCGCATTATTGAGGGTTCGGCCACGCATGTACGCGAGGGGGAGTATCTCAATGATGTCATTTTCAGTGTATCGTTTCAGTTGATCCGGTTCGATAAAATCGGCCAGCGCATCCAACAGTGGACGGAGGTAGGGATTGATTTTCGCGGCCATGTCCCCGGGCAAGAACCCGAGACTCTCTCCGGCCTCCACGGCTGGGCGGACGAGCACGATGCGTCGGATGGTCTCCTGGCGAAGGAGCGTCACGGCCATGGCGACCGCCAGATAGGTTTTCCCTGATCCAGCTGGGCCAATGCAGAAGACCAGGTCGTGACTGTTCATGGCCGCGACGTAGCCCTTCTGGCCTTCGGTCCTCGGGCGGCAAAGCCGGCCCCCTTCCATGAGCGGCAAGTTCGTCGGCGTTTCCTGAGTTTGGTTGCCTGGCCCTCCTCCCAGGATAGCGCGTGTGTCCTCGGCGCTCACGCTGCCCTGGCGAACGAGGAGCTGCCGCATTTTCTGGATGACTTCGGTGGCCTGCTCGACGGCCTCCGCTGGCCCCGTCAACTGGATAATGTCACCCCGCGCGACGATCTTGACCTCGAGGGATTCTCGAAGGAGACGCAAGTTCGAATCCCGGTTGCCGAAAAGGGCAACAGCTTCATCACGCCCCTGGAGGGTGATCGTGTACGTGGTTTGGAGGTTTTCGGACATGGTCCCTTTCTCGGTGGTTTCCAGTTGATCCCCAAGTTAGACACAAAAGCCGTTGGTCATGTTCCTTCGTCCTTATTGATTATTCGCGGAAATCCAATGCCATTGCCACTATTTAGTTCGTCGCGGGTGCGAAAGCCCGCAGCAAGAAAAACCACAGGTAGGCGATGGGCGCCGCAAACAGGACGGCATCGATGACGTCCAACACTCCCCCGAAGCCGGGGACAACGTGAGAAGCGTCTTTGCGCTCGCAGTCCCGTTTGATGAGCGACTCGGCCAGGTCTCCAAGAATCCCGGCTCCTCCGACCGTCACGCCAAACGCGATGTGGTTGACGAGCCGCCCTTGAAGTAAATGGACAGGAGAAAGCGAATCCATCGCTGCCGTCATGATTGTGGCGAACAACAACCCGCCGAACACGCCCTCCCACGTTTTCTTGGGGCTCAAGTTGGGAGTCATCCCATGCCGGCCCAGATATTTCGTCAGGTACTTGCCTGCAAAGTACGCCCCGACGTCGCACGCCTTTGGGATCGAAATTGCCATCATGAGAGCCACGCTGCTCGCGACGAGCCGGAGGCTTTCAGGAACAGTTTCGGCCTTGAGCCAGCGCAACTGGATCAAGAAACTCGGCAGGAGCCCAAGATACGTCACGATCCAAACGGCCCCGGCCATACGAACGACAACACCGTCAGGACCCTGAAAGTTATCCATCTCACGCAGAAAAACGAGCAGAAAAAAACCGGCGAAGGCCCCTAGAACCCAGGCCCAGTGGCTGACTTCGTTCCACGGAGGCGGAGCACCTGTGTAATGTTTGAGGATGTGCGGGACCCAATTGCTCGTGACGACGACGGCCAATCCCAACAGGACGAGCCAGTAGGGAGAGCGAAATTTGGGAGGCAACAGGGCGTTGAGTTCCACTCCTCCGACGAGCACACCAGTGGTGAAAATGATCCAGCAGGCCGGATACCACGGAGCCCACCACGTGTCCGCAAAGAGGAAAAATAAGACGACTCCGGCGAGTGGGAATCCGACCCAAAGCCGCGTGCTCAGCATGGCGGCCTCCAGGAAACGAGGGCAAGCCAGATCGAAAAGGGGAAATGCCAACCGAAACCCAAACTGTCATTCCTTTGAGCCTGGACGTTTTTCTTCGTCGTTTCGATCACGAGTCAGGCCGCCAAAGCGTCGTGTTCGTTGTCCGTAGTCCCTTAGCGACTGATGAAAAAGCGGATTGTCGATCTCGGGCCAACATTTCTCCGTGACCCAAAGTTCGGCATAGGAAATTTGCCAAAGCAGAAAATTACTCACGCGCATCTCCCCAGCCGTGCGGATGAGCAAGTCCGGGTCCGCCATGCCCTGCGTGTAGAGTGAATCGGAAATATGGACTTCGGAGATTTCGTCGGGCTGGAGTGCACCGCGACGAACGGCCTCGGCGATTCTCCGAGTCGCGTCGACTAACTCGGTCCGACCGCCATAGTTGATGGCCAGACAAAGGACCATCCCTTTATTGTTTTGACTGAGGCGGACGTTTTCGTCCATTTCCCGGAGCACGTTTTCGGGCAGTTGTGTGCGTTGGCCAATGGAGCGGAACTGGATTCCCTGCTCCATGATGAGCTTTCGTTCGGACACGAGGAACTTCTTCAGTTGCGACATGAGGAAGTCGAGTTCGGCCTTCGGGCGTTTCCAGTTCTCCGAGCTGAGGCAATACAAAGTCAACTGGCCGAGCCCGAGGCGACAGCCTTCCTCAATGATGTGGCGAACGCTTTGGACTCCGCGACGATGGCCCTCGATCCTTGGCCAGCCGCGTTGTTGAGCCCAGCGACCATTTCCGTCCATAATGATGGCGACGTGGTAAGGCATGCGTTCGGGAGTCAGCCCCGCGCGTTCGAGTCGTTCCAGGGTGGCTTGGTCGAGTGGTTGTTGTTACGGAAGGGTTGTCGACTACGAATGGTCCTCCAGGTCCGAAGACTCGGTTGGGTGTCGTCTGGATTCTGGGACAGGCTGCAGACCTGTCCTACGTGCGTCTCGAGCGTCTAACAGATGATCGTTTGGACGCGGTCGGGTCCGACGGAAACGACCTCCACGGGTAATTCCAGAAATTCCCCGATGCGATCCAAGTACCGACGAGCGGCAGCTGGCAATTCTGCAAGGGTTTTCATTTGGTCGATGGGCTCGGCCCACGGCGACAGCATTTCGTAGATCGGCTTGCAGCGTTGGAGTTCCTGGGCGTCAACGGGAAAATGTTCGATTCGTTCGCCATCGAGTTCGTAGGCCGTGCAGATTTTCAATTCGGGCAGTCCGCTGAGGACATCGAGTAACATAATCGCAAGCCGATCGACTCCGCTGACAAGCGAAGTGTAGCGACAGGCGACGAGGTCGAGCCATCCACACCTTCTCGGACGTCCCGTCACTGTGCCATATTCTTTGCCGACACGTCGAATTTGTTCCCCTAAGCCTTTGGGGCCGTCGTCGAGTTCGGTGGGGAACGCTCCATTTCCGACTCGGGTCGTGTACGCTTTGATGACCCCCAGAACTCGATCCAGGTTGCGCGCCGGAAACCCCGAGCCGCTCCACACGCCCGCCGTCGTGCTGTTGGAACTCGTCACGTAAGGATACGTTCCGTGATCAATGTCGAGGAGACTCCCTTGGGCTCCCTCAAACAGAATTCGCTTGTTTTGCTTCCAGGCATCGAGCAGGATTCGCGTCGTGTCGGCGACGAACGGGACGATCTTTCGCGCATGTCCTTGGTATTCTTCGACCAATTCCCCGACGTCGAATTGGGTGGCCGAATCTCCGAGAGCCTTGAGAATGCGATTCTTTCGCGGAACGATGGTCTGAAGCCGGTTGCGGAGGTGCGCCGAGTCACGGAGTTCTCCGACCCGGAAGCCGCAAACGCGATTGACCTTGTCGGCGTAACACGGGCCAATGCCGCGTCGCGTTGTGACGATCGCTTCGCCGTTGCTGCCGAGTTCGTTGAGTCGTTCCTCTTCCAGGTGATACGGGAAAATCAGGTGGGCTCGATCGCTCAAGTACAACCGGCCTTTCGGAGAAAGATCGGCAGCACGAAGTTGCTCGACTTCTTCGAGGAATTTGCCGGGATGGATGACGAGCCCGTTTCCGATGATCGAAGTAACGTTCTCGCGGAGGACCCCTGTCGGGAGCAATGAGAATTTGAACGTCTTGCCGTCGCGAACGACGGTGTGTCCGGCATTTGCCCCGCCGTTATATCGCACGACGAAATCATGCTCTTCGGCGAGGATGTCAACGAGTTTCCCCTTGGCCTCGTCACCCCATTGCAAACCGACGACACAAGTTGCTTGGGATCTT
>CAYYUU010000841.1:0-4062 GCA_964474955.1 uncultured Alcaligenaceae bacterium
AAGAAAGTTGCTTTTCTTGCGTGCAGGCACTTTGCTTTGCAGGCTTCGCCTGCGTGCGAAAACAATCCAAAACCAAACAACTTTTCGCGGAGCGAAAAGCAACTTCCCAAAGGCGACACGTATCGATCCGTCCGTCTTGGCCGCCGTAGAAGCTTTGCCGAAGCTAAGGGCTTCTGGCGATCGAGGAAACAACACGAAGTTGTCAGCGGGGCTGGATACGGGCAGGTCTCACATTCCTGAATACAGGAATAGATTGTCAGGCCAAAGACGGCAATTGTCAACAACTTGATTGGAAACCCAACTGACCTCTCTTGTCGATGGGCCTTGGCGAAGAATATACGCACGCTCAGAAGGGGTAACCAAAGTCCAAAACAAGGGATCGTGTTGATCAACATTACATTGTTGGTTGTCGTGGTCCTGATTTTGGTCGTCATGCCGATTGAGATTGGTTACACGGCGATGGTCCCGTTGGATTGCAATTGGTATTTTGTCTTTGTTTTACAGCGGCAGCGAGGGCTGGCGGATCCATCATTTTTGTGTTGGTGGTGTTGTGTGGAGAGCGTCTTCTTTCGCTCGGAAACGGTCAAAAATGACTGTCGAGTTTACCCCGCGAAGGAACGCCCTTGTGGTGTTGTTTCAATCAGCGGCGGGAAATGTGTACGCAAAAAGCGCAAAACTCTCTGGTTTGAGGTTTTGCGCTTTTTGCGTACGCTTTTTGACACCTCCGGAAGCATTTTCAAAAGGTCGTCTTCGAGCGGGAGGCCCAAAACGCATACACAAAAAACACAAAAATCCCTCGCCCTGATTTTTGTGTTTTTTGTGTACGTGTTTTGGGTGTCCGGGTCACATTTTCGGAAGGTCGTTTTTCAGTGGAAGGTAGAAAAAGCGCACACTAAACCCACAAAACCTCAGTGTTGGGGATTTTGTTGATTTTGTGTATCGAATTTACGGTTCCCGTTCTCAGACCTACAACTGCCCAAGCCGGCGCTTTGGTGTTTGTGTTGTTTTGGAAAATCGCACGGCAAGCTCGCACTCCCGACCAAAATCTGGACAATCGTCTATTTTGCGTCCTCGTCTCAATTGCGAACTCAGAAGAACATCGAAAGGATTTACGAATGAACGACACCATTGGATTTGTCGGAGTCGGAGGAATGGGTCTTCCGATGGCAACCAACTTGTTGCGAGCAGGACACAAACTCCGCATCTACAACCGTACGAAAGAGAAAGCTCAACCGCTGGCCGAACTCGGAGGGGAAATTGTTTCGACACCTGCCGAAGCCGTCACTCCGGGCGGAATCGTGATGACCATGATCTCCGACGATGCGGCGCTGGAGTCAGTGACGACAGGAACCGATGGGTTTCTTGATCGACTCGGGCCGAATGGAATCCACGTCTCCCACGCGACGGTTTCGGTCGCCATCGCCCGGCGCATGGCCGAGTTGCATCGAGTCAAAGGAGCCCACTACCTTGGCTGTCCGGTCTTCGGAAAACCCGAAGTCGCCGAGAAAGGGATGCTCTGGGTCATCCTGGCCGGCGACCCGGAAGCGAAACAGCGAGTCGAACCTCTCTTGGAAGCGGTTGGCCAACAGATCTTTGATTTCGGCGAAGATCCGGACGCCGCGAACGTCATTAAGTTGGCCGGAAACTTTCTGCTCGGGTCGGCGGTCGAGGCGATGGCCGAAGCATTCACCCTGGCACAGAACCACGGCATCGAACGCCAAAAAGTTCACGACCTCTTCAGCAGCACACTCTTCGATTGCTTTGTCTACAAGGCCTATGGCCAACTCGTCGCCGACGACACATACAAAACGATCGGGGCAAGACCTTCTCTGATTCGGAAAGACTACAACCTCATCCTCGAAGCCGCCAACGAAGGAATGGTCCCGATGCCGCTGGCCCAACTCATTCATTCTCGAATTACGGCGACAGTGGCCAAAGGACGCGACGACATCGACTGGGCAGGATTCGCGAAAGAAGTCTCGGAAGCTGCTGGGGTTGAGGGTTGAGGGTTGAGAGGAAACCCTCAACCCTCAACTTCTCAGCAACGCAACGACCTTTTCGCGGACGTTCAAGAACGCCTCAACACACTGAGGATCGAAATGCGATCCGGCCCCTTTGTGCAGTTCTTCGAAAGCCTTGGAAGCGGAAAGCGCCTTTCGGTACGGGCGATCCGAAGTCATGGCGTCGAACGCATCGGTCACCGCCACGACTCGCGCGATTCGAGGAATCTTCTGCGCCCCGAGTCCGTCGGGATAACCCGAGCCATCCCACTTCTCGTGATGGTGTCGGACGATCGGGATCATTGGGCTCAAGTTCGTCATCGTGTTAAGGATTTCGGCTCCCTTGACCGTGTGTGTCTTCATGATCTCGAATTCGTTGCTCGTCAGCCTCCCCGGTTTCCGGAGGATCGCATCGTCGACGCCAATTTTGCCGATGTCGTGTAACGGGGTGCCAATCTCGACGTTGTCGATCTCCGTCGGTGAGAGTTTCAACTCACGCGCCAACAGCAACGAGTAGTCCGTAACGCGGCGTGTGTGGTCGCCGGTGTACTGGTCTCGCAACTCCACCGTCCTCGCCAAAGACGTCACCGACTGTATGAATTCTTCTCGTTGTTGCTCGACCATCAGGGCGCTTTCGATCCCCACAGAGACGCTCGCGGCGATGGCATCCGCGAGGTAAAAATCGTGCGTCGAGAACGGCTCCTGGAAAGGACCACGGTCGAGGTGAATGACGCCCAAACGTTTCCGGGGTGATCGCAAGACCGCACAGATGATCGACGCCATCGCGCCGCGGCGGACACTCCCAACGCTGCTGATGACCGACTCCATCGCAGCGTCTTGACACAATAAAGATTGGCCCTCCCCGAAACACCGCTGCGCGAGCGTACGACTGAACCCAAGCGTCCTGTCGTTGGGAACCTTGGACAATTTCGCGCTGAGCCGCAACTCCCCTTTCGTCGTCGTCAGGACGATCGATCCACGCTGGGCGTCGAGAGCTTGAATCGTGTCGGACAAAATCGATCGGAGCAATTCGTCCAGAGAAGCAATGTGACAAAGGTGATAGCCGGCACGCAGCAACGTGAGGACGTGTTGGCTCTGGTGCTGACTGCTCATCGGCCTCGATGCGATGGCTTCGAGCGCCTGATCATACGTCCGATGTGTCGTCTCTTGGATTCGAACGAAAGAGTTCGATGTTTTCAAATGCGGGTAAGGATCGTTCGGCTTTTCAAGGGGCGACTGTCCTGAAGCGGGGGCTGGGGGTTCCGAAGTTGGCCATTGCAAGGAATCCGGACCGACACCAGGGAGAGTCCGGAAGGCATTTGGCAACGGTGTGTCCGAGGGCCTTCGTTCTGGTTCGGCACCTTCCTCAGACTCCAGGGCCGTCACGGTGATTGTGACGCGCCCAAACTGCAAAACGTCATGAAGTCGCAGATGGATTTCTTCGCCTTCGATCGGTCGCCCATTGACATAACTTGGGCTGCGAGGATTGTGGGCAAACTGCTGCAACACCCAACCCGAGCCCTTGTTTCGCACTTCCGCCTGAACTCGACCCACCGAGGGGTCTTGCAACACAATGTCGTTCGTCCCCTGGCGACCGATTCGAAGAGAAGACTCCGATTCCCAGCTGAGCCCTTCCAGGGTTGGGCTCGATCCAGTGAGGACAATTCGTGTTGCCACCGACATTCTCCGCTCTTCATCGTTCGCTGGTCGTTGGGCGTTCAGACTCGTGCGGTGCAGAGTCAAGCCTGTCCACGCCGGAATCGCTGCTCTTACGTGAAGGTGGCCGACTGCATTCGCAATCCAACCCTCATTGGAGCGATCCATCCGAACCTCGGCGTGTTATTAGGTGCAAGGAAAGTTTAGCCCACACGACACAATCGTGCGATCCGATAGAAGTGATAAAGAGCAAAAAGTTTGCCAGATTTGTGCAACTAATCGAAATGGTCGTTACAACTCATACAGAGCATTTAGCCCAACCTTTTCATATAGGAAAAACGATACATCTATTGAAATTGGTACTTGTCGGTCGGCAAATATAGCCCACATCGACAGGTTTACTTAT
>CAYYUU010000842.1:0-4047 GCA_964474955.1 uncultured Alcaligenaceae bacterium
CGGCGAGTCGCTCCCTTTGGATCGAGACGAGGTGTTTCCTAACCTCGGCAGGCACTTCTACGGCTCCGGCTTGAGCTGGCCAGAGTTTGATCGTGGTATCTTCGCTACCGGAGGCGAGAATCGTGCCGTCAGGGCTCAGGGCAACTGAGGTGATGGGGGCCCTGTGCCCCTTCAACGTTCGCTTGGGTTTGAGCGGAAGTGTGCTCGTGGAGTACAGCCACTGACGAATAACTCCGATTTTCGTTCTCCTGACCGAACCTCCGCAAGTAAGGGTTCGGCCGTCCCGGCTGAGCAACACGGACACGGGTTCGAATGTCTTGTCCTTCACAAGGACAACACCCTTTCCGGTCTCCCTGTCCCACCGTCGAATGGTCCCGTCGGTGCTGACTGAAATGAGATCCCTGCCATCGGGAGCAAAACAAATCGAACGAAATTCGCCATCCCCTTGTGCGAACTGTGCAATGAATTCGCCGGCCTTGGCCTTCCAAAGTCGGATGGTGCCGTCCCGACTGGCGGATGCTAATGTCCCTCCGTCTGGACTGAACCGAATACACGTGATCCGGCTGTCGTGCCCTTTCCAGGAAACGACCACTTTCTCTTGTTTGACGTCCCAGATCTGGATGATGTTGTCGTAATCGACGGACGCAAGCCACGTTCCATCGGGGCTGAAATGAACGGCATTGATCCAGTCCTTGTGCCCTTTCAGGGTGCGGCTTTTGCGAGTCCGCAAATTCCAAACCTTGATCGTCTTGTCTTTGCTCCCCGTGGCAAGGATTGGAGTCGTCGGGTGGAAACTTCCACAGAGAATTCCTCCGTCGTGTCCTTTGAGGGTGAATTCGTGGACGCCGTTTTTCACTCCCCAAAGTTTGATGGTCGCGTCGTCGCTCGCCGAAGCGACGAGCTTGCCATCGGGTTGGAAGTCCACCCAAGTGACATTACTTTTGTGGCCTTCCAGAGTGGCGGTTTCTTGGCGAGGGGAAACCTCCCAGAGTTTGATTGTGCCAGGCAGTCTTCGGTCCCGGATGTTCCCGCTGGCCGTGACAAGGAGCTTTCCGTCCGGGCTGAAGCAAACGGATTCCGCACAATTGTTGTGTCCTCTCACGGTGAACACCGCTTGCCCGGATTTTACGTCCCAAAGCGTTATGGTGTTGTCCATGCTTGCCGAAGCGAGAGTCTGGCCATCGAGACTAAAGTCGATCGACTCGACGATCCGGCGGTGTCCCCGGAGGACTTTCTTTCGTTTGCCAGCCTGGACGTCCCAGAGAATGATTTCCCCACCCGTAAAACGTTTTCCGTTATGGACGCCGCTGGCCGAGGCCAAAGTCTGGCCATCAGGACTGAACTTCAACGAACCGGCCGAAAACTTATGCGACCCGATTCGTTTTTTGAGCTTCCTCGTTCTCGCATCCCAAAGGAGGACGGTCCCATCCAAGCTCGAAGAAGCCAGGAGCTTTCCATCGGGACTGTACACGACCGATAAGACCAGGCTTTTGTGTTCCTCCTCCGAGGGGAAACGAGGCAGAGAGGCCCCATCGGCGACATTCCAACACAAGATCTCTCCGGGCGTCGTTTGGTCGTTCGGTCCGATTTCTCCGCCCGCAGACACGAGGGTCTTCCCGTCCGGGCTGAAACTCACGGCCAGAGCCGAGCCGCGATGGCGGCCTTGGACGGATCGCCTCAACTTGCGGTTTGCCACGTCCCAAAGCCCGACCCTTCCGTCCTCCCCGCCGGACGCCAGGGTCGTTCCGTCTGGACTGAAGGCGAGACACCAAACGGAACCTCCATGCTTCCCCAGCGTTGTGCCCACTCCCGTCGCGACATCCCAAAGTTTGATTGTTCGGTCGTAACTCGCCGAGGCGATCGTCTTCCCATCCGGACTGAAACGGACACACCAGACTCCCAAACGATGGCCGCTAAACGCAGATCGGAGCACCAGACGCAGGCTTTGCGGTTCGCGGGGAGGTGATTTGGGGACCTGCGCAGACCACAAATGGTACCACTCGAATTCACGACAATCGGAGCCGCCAGAGCCCCCAGGCACACACCGCCGGAGTGACTTCCCGATGTTCTGAAACTCCTTGCGTTCCGCGTAATTCCGGGCCAATTCAATGGCCGAGCGGTACTGACGTCGTCGTTGAAGTTGCAATTCGAATTTGGTTTGTAGCCACTCTGTTTTGACCTTTTCTTTTTGCTTTTTTAGCTCGTCTCTCAAGGCCGTGATGTTGGTGACGTCTTTCTGGAGTTTTCGCATCTCCTCAAGTTGCCGCTTCAAGAGTTTGGCTATTTGGGTCACCCTTTCGTTCGCTTGGCGACGCTGGTTGGCTTCTTCTTCTGCCCGTTCCTTTTCGGAGCGGGCTTTCTTCGCATTGGCTTTCGCCAGTTCTGTTTGCTTCTCTAATTTTTTAGCGTTGGCTTTCGCCAATTCTGTTTGGTGCTGCGCTTCGGTCGCTCGTTGCATCGCCATCCCAGCGAGCGTCGTTCCGCCCATCGCCCCGACGACCAACAACAGGAAAACGGTCAGAACTAAACAGGCTGTCGCAGGCTGTTTTCGAGTCCATCGAATTGTCTTCTCGAAGACGTTCAGGGGCCGGACGCTGATCGTATCCCCCTCCATCCACCGGCGTAAGTCGTCGGCCATTTCCTGGCAGTCGTCGTAACGGTCCTCGGGTCGTTTCGCCAACGCCGTGAGGCATATCGTTTCGAGATCTTTCGGAATGTCGGGGCGAATGCTTCGCGGTCGTGTGGGTTCGGAGTTCACATGTTGGGAGAGCACTGCCGGTATTGGTCCGTGGAACGGGACGTCCCCGCACAACATCTCGTAGAGAACGATGCCGAGGCTGTACTGGTCGCAAGCATAAGGAGTCTGGCCCGTCTGGCCTTGCGCGATCTCCGGAGCGATGTACGACGGACTGCCAAGGATGCCGTCTTTCGTGAGTTTGGCTTCGGCGTCGATTTGGTGGGCCAAACCAAAATCCCCCAGGTGGACTTGGCCATCCTTATCCATCAGGACGTTCTCTGGCTTGACGTCCCGGTGGATGATCCCCATGGAGTGGGCATAGTGGAGAGCGTCCGCGAGGTCATGTACGACCTTCGCGATTTGACGATGATCGAGGCGGGTCTTTTGGATATGAGTCGCGAGCGTTCGGCCTCGCATTTGCTTCGGTTCGCTTCCAGAATCCGGACCAGCGATGAATTGCGAGGCGATGTAATGATGCTTCCCGTCAAAACCGGCCGCATAAACCGGAACGATGTGCGGGTGTCGTAGTCTCGCGGCTGCCTTGGCCTCTCTCGCAAAACGACGCTTGGCTTTTTCGGACGCGAGAGTTCGTGCCAGAGGAACCTTCAAAGCCAACCACCGATCGAGTTTGTTGTCGTAAGCCAACAGGACTTGTCCGAACGCTCCCTCGCCCAACGTCCCATAAACGGCAAAGCCACCAATTTTTCCTTTCGCGGCCTTGGGAGAAGGACGAGGGGTTGCCGTTCTGGAATCGTGCTTGGTGTCGCCTTCGGATCGTTCCACGCCCAGCGTGGCCTTCCCCCTCGGTGGGGTTGGAGAAGGGTCAGTGAACTTCTTGCCACAACGAGGACACTGAAACACTTGCGTATTGCTGTCTTGGGGGATGGTCGTTTGCTGTCCGCAATTCGGGTGTGGGCAAGTGACGAGTTTTTGCATAATGCGATCCCCCAAGTCAGCCGGGAGAGAAAAGCTGACTGGCGTGCGGTTGGGGAGGACATTGTCGTCAGTAAATCAAACGTCGCTTCGACTTGGGACTCGCGTCCCGACCTGTCATTTGGTCGTCCTTTCGGAGCTGCAAAACCCAAGTCCCGAACATACGCCGCATCATAACTTGGGATTTCGTCCCAAGTACAAAATGTGGCATTCTTTTCACTGACGTCAATCAAGTAGGATTAGTTGACTCGTAAACATTGTAACAACCAGAACGCAGGTTTGAAGGCAATTATTGGTAACTGGGTAGTGAAAAGTATGCACAACGGACGCACCCACAGCACTGGCTTGGGCTCTCCAAAACCAATCACGCAGCGAAG
>CAYYUU010000843.1:0-4044 GCA_964474955.1 uncultured Alcaligenaceae bacterium
AGGGAGTAGGGAACAGGAACTGAAAGATAAGAAACAAGAGACAGAGACAAACCAGAAAACAGCCAAGCCGCAGCTCCGTTGCCGTACTCCAAAACACACCAACCCGAAGCGCAAGCGAGGAAACAAAAAATACTAAGCGTCGTCAAGCCGACGCACTCCAAAACCAAAGCAAAAAAGAGAGGGCATCATGATGTTGCTCATGATACCCTCTCTCATTGTAGCGTTCGCGGTCGAATCGATGCGAAAGTTTAGCCGCCAGCAACCATTCGGTTCGTCTTGCTCCCACTTTCGCGATAGTAAAGCGGCAAGTATCGGTAGTATACTTCGAGCGTCAACAAACAGAGCGATGTCTTCATGAGCCGTCCGCCCGCAGAACCGTGGTGTTCGCCACGCGGGTTCCAACTGCCGTTAAGCCCCGGGCTGGGGCTTTTGTCTTGTTCGTTGACGAGCATTTGGCGCATCGCCTTGTTCCAACGAATCCATTCCTTGCCACCGAAGTGGTGCATAACCTGGGTGGCGTAATAGTAGTAATACATGTTTTTGTGCTGTCCGTTGGGCATGTGGGTCTTGAGGTGGTTTTCAATGCCCTTGATCATCTTGAGGTTCGAAGGGCCCCAAGAGTCGGACTGCAAGTATTGGCGGCAGAGAAGACCGACTGCGGTCATGGTGTGGTTCGAGCCCCGGTCCGGGACGTATCCATAACCTTCGTCGGAGTTTCGGACGGCGTCGAGGTACCGTGTGGCCTTGCGGAATGTGACTTCGGGAACGACGAGGCCAGCCATGCGACCGCTCTTGAGTGCCATCACGACCCAGCCCGTCACGGACGTGTCGCCGGCTTGTCGGGGACGATATCGCCAACCACCACCAGTGCTCTGGGCACCAACGAGGTAGTTGATCGCCGCCTGGGCTGGACGTTTCAGGCGTGGATCCTGGGTCAAACCATACGCTTCGTTCAACGCGATGGTCGCCAAGGCGTGGGCATACATCCCGCCGCCCAAGTTGCCCGTTTGTGGGTTTTGATTTCGGATCAGATAGGTCAACCCGGCGTTGACGTTCTTCGCAAAATTCCTCTTCTTGCTCTTATTCGTTTTGTGGGTGTGGCCGGCGCCGAGGAACGGCAACAAACCGAAGGCCGTCGCAGCGGTGTCATTGTCCCGACCGCCGTTGGGGTATGGTCCTGTCATCGACCAGCTGCCGTCTCGTTGTTGGTGGCGTTGGAGCCACAGAAGACCATTCACGACAGCCGCTTCGGTTTCTTTCGTGCCGCCGTTTGGTGAGCCCAGCTTGCCGCGAGTCGCGCCGCTTCGGCCACGGAAGGCGGCCTTGATGGTCGTGGCCTTCCAGTTCATGCCGCCAGGTGTGCTTCCCGGAGCGTCGCTGTTGGGAATCAAGTTCGGAGCGTTGATCGGAGCACCATCTCCTCCAAACGCGCCGGGTGGGGTTTTGATCGTCATCTTGGGGACTTCGAGCGGAGCGTTTGCCATTCCGATAGGGGAATCGGGCTCCACGATACTCGGCACGTCCTCTTCGGCGATGACCTCTTTATTCTTCTCGTAGGCGATCTCTTTGTCGGGTTCAAGGAAGTCGGGGTTGATGTCCTTGACCGTCAAGGGGTCCATCTTTTCGATCTTTTCTTTTTCCTCTTCGGCCTTCACGGTCGCGAGTTCTTCGGTGGCTGCCTGATCCTTTTTCTCCGTTTGGGTTGGAGTCGGTTGCGGAATGAGAAGGAGCAGGACGACAATCCCGGCGTGGAAAAGAATACTCAAGACCAGAGCCGGAATGAGATGGTAGACCATCCGCCAGTCTGTGCGGGCCTCGAATTCCGAACCGCGAATGAGCGGATTGCCAGACGTGGATTGGCGAGATGCGGCGACAGTAGACATGTGTTGATGATCCCCTCTTTGCAGTGTCGAACGCGGTGTCGAACCAGATGCGTGCCCCGTAAGAAACAGGCAACGCAAGAACTTGTATTATCCCGAAAAGTTTTCCCGATGTACAAGGAAAAACTGAAGGATCACGTCGATTTCAATTCTCCCGGGAGGACGGTTGCACCAGACGGCCGGGACGAAGGGAAATTCCGTTCATCGTGAGAGCAGTCATTTACGCATTTTTCCCTTCAGTTTTGGACGACAACTCCCGTCGCATGGTTCCCACGAACTGGAAACTTTCTGCACTTTTGTGTGGATTTTGCGGAAGAGACATTGTTCTCGCGATACAATCATTGCCAACGATTTGGGCAATTCTCACTCCATTTCTTCTCGATTGGGAGCCTCTCATGATCAGCAAGGTTCTTACATTATACTTCGTTCTGCAGCTCCTTGGTGCCAGCCAATCTGGGCCACTCGCCTGGAACCCCAACGCGAAAAGGAAACCGCTGTTCACCATCGGCAAGGAGACAACGTACGTCAAAGGACCAATCGACAAAACTGGTCACATCGATTATGTAGCAGCACTGAATCAAGAAATGAGTAAGGGCGTGAAACCAAAAGACAACGCCAACATCCTTCTCTGGAAAGCCCTGGGGCCACATCCCGAGGGAAGCACCGTGCCCAAGGAATATTTCAAGCGACTCGGAATGAAGCGGCCCCCCGAAAAAGGAAAATACTTCGACGGCAGCGGTGTGCTTACTGCGTCGACGTTGACGACGCGCCCATGGGTTCCCAATCAATTTCCGGCCACGGCGAAGTGGTTGAAAGACAACGAAAAACCGCTCTCGTTGGTTGCGCAGGCGTCGAAACGCAAGAAGTATTACAACCCACTTGTCCCGAAGAAAACCGAAAAGGGCCAACGGGGAATGCTGATTACCGCTTTGTTGTCGAACGTCCAGCCGAATCGTGAGTTTGCGTACGCGCTGACGGCGCGAGCGATGATGCGCACGGGCCAAAAACGCTACAACGAAGCTTGGGAAGATCTGATTGCGTGTCATCGTCTGAGTCGATTGATCAGTCAAGGCGGCACACTCATCGAAAACCTCGTCGGTCAGGCCATCGACTCGGTCGCCGCCAAATCCTCCGTCGCGTATTTGCGACACGCGAAGCTCAGTGCCAAACAACTCAAGATCTGCCTTCGCGACTTGCAGAATCTTCCGCCGCATCGTTCCCCCGCCGACATTCTCGACAAAAACGAACGCCTGTTCTTTCTCGATTGCATCATGATGCTTGATCGCGATGGGGCCAAAGCGTTGGCTTTTGAAGGGGTACAATCGCCTGTTCCTCTTGTCGGGAGAGTCAACTGGGACCCCGCACTCAAACAAGGTAACGATTGGTATAATCGGCTCGCGGCCACGATGCGAATCAAGGACCGCAAACTCCGAGCCCAGAAAATCGAGTTGATGGACGTCGAACTCAAGGGACTCGCGAAGAGCGCCAAAAGTCCGCTGGGAATCGCTCGCTTGTTGTTGGGTCCTTCAGCCAAGGGAAAGGCCATCGGAGACGTTCTCGTGAGTCTGCTCTTCCCGGCCGTCGTCCGAGTCCAACAAGCCAACGAACGGGTCCAACAAATCCACACCAACCTCCAAGCCGCATTCGCTTTGGCTGCCTATCATAACGAGAACGAAGCCTATCCGAAGAAGCTCGCTTCGCTCGTGCCGAAGTACTTGCCACGCCAGCCCAAAGACCTCTTTAGTGGCAAAGATTTGGTCTATCGAGTCCGAGACGGCGGTTATCTGTTGTATAGCGTTGGCGTAAATGAAAAGGACGAAGGTGGGCGTACGTACGAGGACAACCCTCCGGGGGATGACCTGCGAGTGCGGATGTCCGGACGAAAATGATGTAACGTCCTTTCGGTCAAGAGCCGGGAAACGAGAGACGAGAGTTCGGGTTGTTCGATACCAACCCGAAGCGCGAGCGAGGCATTCTGACATCTACCCGAAGCGCGAGTTTTGAAGTTGGGCTGTACATTGAACACTACGCTGTTGGTCTGCCTCGACAGGGTTGTTTTGGCTCTCTTCGGATTGGTCTCAGGCGGCTTGCTGGAATTGCCAAACGTCCTCGTCGGAGACAGGCGTTTGGTCCTTGGGCAACGCACCTTTTAAGCAACGGCGCA
>CAYYUU010000844.1:0-4026 GCA_964474955.1 uncultured Alcaligenaceae bacterium
AACTTCGAGAGAGCGTCGCTATTCTTGCTGTCTCCAAGTTCATCCCAAACAGGGACCGTTGTTCTGTACTTCGTCCAAAGCAACGGTTCGGAAAACAGGTAGAGCCCGCATGAGTCACGATTTTCCTGTGGACCAGACGCAATTCCCGACCGACCATAACTCGGAACCGGCCACACGCGGTATGTCCTCCGTGTACAAGCTGTTCGAAGCATTCATCGCGCTGCGCGAGAAGAACGAACGCCAGCATAAAATCTTCGAGCAGTCGTTAACTAAGTCCCGCGACACGATGATCGAAAAGTTCAATGGGTTCGCCGGAGACACCCAGCGGGCATACCAAACGTTGCGGCAAGAACTCACCGGTGAGAAGCGGCTGGCCCTCTCGATCCTCAAGGAACTGGTCGACATCTGCAACGACATGCGACAAATCGTGGCAGCCAGGCCCGACCTTCCGACAGAAGGAGAAGAATCCGAACCGCTCCAACGTTGGGCCGAAGGCATCGAAATCCAATATCGCAAAGTGAGCGCGGCTCTCCAACGCCACGGCATCCAACCTTACGACGCGGTCATCGGCGATAAGTATGATCCGGCCCGACACGAGCGAGTCGGGAGCAAACGGATGGAAGGTATGGACGCCCTCCGGATAGCCGAACAAAAGGAACCGGGCTTCGCAAGCCAGCACCATGCGGACTTCGTTTTGATCCGGCCCAAAGTGATCGTTTCGGAGTAATCGCTTTACGTTTGAGACGTCGCGTTTGGTGTTGCCCTCCCGGGTCGCTGGGAATTCCAGAATCTCTCTTGTATCTTGATCCGAAATTCGAAAACATTAATTCAGTTTTTGCCTGACTGACCGACATCGGATCACGTTTGGGATGGTTGCTTTTCGCTCCGCGAAAAGTCCGGACAAAAAAACTTTTCGCTCCGCGACAAGCAACTTTTCGAGTCACACCAAACACACGACGCTTATTGATCCGACGGCCCAAGCAGGGGCTCGGGAAGCGGAGCGAACAAATAACTCTGTCAACAAGGGTTTCCACACCATGGGATACATCGGCATCGACTTCGGCACCAGCAATAGCGTGGTGGCCAACTTTTCCTTCGGCCAGGCGGAAGTCCTCCCCAACCAACAGGGGTATCAATGGACGCCTTCGATCGTAACGATGCGTCGCGATGGTACGCTGGCCTTTGGACAGGAAGCCAAGGAAAACTTCGACGAGACTCGCTCCATTCGATCCATCAAGCGGATTCTCGGGACGCCCGAACGGGTGCCTTTTGTGGGCAACGATTTGCGGACCGAGCAGATCGCCGTCATGCTCTTCAGTCTGTTGAAACGAGATGCCGAAGCTACCCTCAACGAGACGATCCAAAAGTCGGTCGTCACGATCCCCGCGAACTCCAAAGGGCTCGCGCGACACGCCACAAAACTTTGTGCCGGTGCGGCTGGGATGCAAGTCCTTACGCTCATCAACGAGCCGACTGCCGCGGCCATTTGCTATGGACTCGATGCCCAGAGCGACCAGACCGTGTTGGTCTACGACTTTGGTGGTGGTACGCTCGACGTGACGATCCTTCGAATTCACCACGGAATCTTCGAAGAGATCAGCAGCAAGGGAATCGGGAAACTCGGTGGCGACGACATCGACTCGGCCCTCGGGCGAGTGATCGCACAGCGTTTCCAGGAAAAAACCGGGTACGACATTCTCAACTCACCGTACAAGCAACAATTCATGCTAGCCGTTGAGAAGGGCAAGATTGAATTGTCGGATACCGATTCGACGGTCATTCGAAAGGCCGAATTGGTCCCCGACCGCCACCTCAACCTCGAAGAAGAAATCGACCGGGCCACTTTCGAAAAAGAGATCATGCCGCTCGTCGTGAAGTCCGGGACGGCCATCGACGAAGCCATGCGGCTCCGCGGCTTGCGTCCGCGAGACATCGATAAAGTGCTTTTGGTCGGTGGGACGAGCAAGATTCCGCTCATCCGCCGTTTTGTGGCTGAGAAACTCGGCGGCAAGGAACCGGAGTCGTTCGAAAAGGTCGATCCGATGACTTGTGTAGCTCAAGGGGCTGCGATCGTCTCGGCCATCATCCAAGGTGCTCCGGGCCTCGACAACTTTGCCTACAGTGTCAAGCTCGAGCACTCGCTCTGTGCCAACCCGATCAACGAGCGACGCCAGGTTTACCTCGACCCGATCATCAAACGCGGTGCTGACATTCCTTGCTCGTTCACGAAAACGTATCACCCCGTGGCCGACCCAGCCGAGCGAGTCATCATTAGCGTCTACGAAGGCGACGAATACGACAATCCGGACAGCCCCGAGAACGTCAAACTCGCCGAGATTCCCTGGGAATTCGACCCTCCGCGGCCTCAGCGAGAGGGCGCTCTGGAAGTGGCCTTTGAGTACGGCGACGACGGAATTCTCACGGTCCAGATCACCGACCCACATGGCGGGCATAAGAAACGCTTTGCGATTCAACAAAGCGGCCCGGACCAGCTTACGCCGACGCAAGTCATGAAGATGAAGCGGCTCAACGAAGACCTGATGACAAAGAGCAGCGATCTCGAATCGAGCCAGGAGTACAAGGACGCTCTTGAGGTGTTGAAGAAGACCGAGCAGGACGTGATTCCCAAGATCGAAGATGCCCAGGACCGCAAGGAACTCGAAGAGTTGTGCTCTGACGTGCGACAGGCCATGGATTCGGGCGACAAGAAGCAAATGGAAGAGGCCAGCGCGCAACTCAATGACCGGCTCTTGAACTACGCGTACCTGCTGTAATCGTCGAATCGAAAACGACTCCCCGGAGTTCCGCGAGCATGCCTCATTGTCCTCAATGTAACCGTGAGTTCACCCACCTACCGAAGGAATGCCCATCGTGCATGGCCGACCTGTCGTTGTTGGTCGACTACGTCGACGAATTGGAGGCGGGTTTGCACGACGCCGAACGATCCATTCGGGCGGGACATTTGGGTGCGGCCGTATGGTCTTATTTGGCCGTCCTCGAACTCGACCCCGACAACCCGATTGCTCGCGCGCAGGTCGGACAGGTCGCGACGGCTGTTCGTCAGTTCGATCGCACTGCCCCCGGTCGCAGGTGGATCGGACAGATTCGAGGGGAAACGCCGACCGATAGTTCCATCCTTGGTTCTGGGTGGGTTCAACTGTTCGTGGTCTTGGTGTTGGTGGTCGTCGCATTTTTCGTTGGGTTCGTCGCTGGTGTCTCGGCTCCGAACTTCGGCGATACCGGCGGTACGGACCCTTCGAAGAATCCGGGAATCGAGAAGCCCAAGCCGGACAACCAAGGGTTGATGGGGTAGTTCACTCGGTTTAAGACTGGAGGAAAAAGATATGTCGAAAAATCCGCAACCAGCACCCGACCTCCACCTCCCATCAGATCTCGTCGATTTCTTGACCTCCGGGAAGCAGCTCGAATATGATCCTGAGGAGTGCGACGCTGGAGCGGTTACTCTCATTCCTCTTGCTCAGTTGGGTTTACAGCGATTCCCGGTTGAAACGAGCGGTGAGTCTTGGTTCAAGGATGACCCCAACGCGCCTGGCGTGAATTCGTATTTGGTCCTCGCAGTCGACCTCATTGCCTCCTGTAACGATGACTACGACCCTGCTGGACTGCTTCTCTGGCTCCCGATTGAGCGGCGTTATGCTGCGTGGGACAGTTCACATTGCGTCATCGATCAACTCCCGCCAGCCATAACCTGGGAGCAAATTGCCTCCGATCCCATTCCTTACATTGAGACAAGTCTCGGCGGCTGTTTGCCCGCAGATCGATTGGTGCCCTGGCTTTCGCATCATTATGGGAACAGTCAAGTGTATGAGCCACAATCAGCCTGAAATGGGACAAAGGGTTGCCTCCGTCGAGATTGTTGACCATAAGTGTTTTCTTACTCTTATGCTCATGGAATCTGTGGATTTCGACATCAAGGTGCATGTCGATCGTGCCCACCGCGAAGATGATTTTCACCCCATCCCAACAAGGGAATTGAAAGATGATCAACCGAAATTCCGTGGTGCT
>CAYYUU010000845.1:0-4020 GCA_964474955.1 uncultured Alcaligenaceae bacterium
AACTCCAGCAATTCGGATGTAGTTCCGAATCGTTGGCGAGCGGCCAGTGCGATGAAAACTTCCGGCGCATGATGCAATTTCAAGTCAACCGCGCTCGTGCATTCTACGAACAGAGTTGGCCACTATTGCCCTTGTTGGCTCCCGCCGGGCGAGCGGTCTTCCTTGTCATGGCCCGGACTTATCGAGCGATCCTGGAACGGATCGAAAAACGCAACTATGATGTGTTTGCCGAGAGAGTCGGCCTGAGTAAGTGGGAAAAGGTCGGATATGCCTTGCGAGCGTTGCCGGTTCGGTGGGGTTTGGTCTCGGTGATTTAGAGTCGTTCTGTAACACATCCATTTGACCGGAAATGAAACCGTGATCGATTCCAGACACGACGTCGTCATCCTTGGCGGAGGATTAGCGGGCCTTTCGGCAGCCGTCGCTTTGGCCCCTCGCGGGTATCGGGTAACTCTCCTTGAATCCAGGAATCGTCTGGGCGGGAGAGCCAGTTCGTTCCGCGATTCCACCACGAATCAACTCATTGATACTTGCCAGCACGTGAGCATGGGGTGCTGTACGAATTTAGCTCACTTTTGTAAAGTCGTCGGAATCGATCGGCACTTGAGGAAGCAACCGACGCTTTACTTCATGACGCCGGACCGGAAAGTGAGTCGTTTCAATTCGGATCGACTTCCGGCGCCACTTCACCTCTCGCGTAGTTTTCTCTCGGCGCATTATCTGACTTTTTCGGAAAAACTTCGTGTCGCGTACGGGTTGGGTTCACTCCAATGGACCTCTGACGAGACGGACGGGCCATTTCTCTCATGGCTCGAATCGCACTGGCAAACTCGCAGGACAATCGAGCGGTTCTGGGGGCTCGTGCTCACCAGTGCCTTGAATGAGTCGGTCGAGCGGATCGGTCTGCGGTATGCGAGGAAAGTGTTTCTCGATGGATTCATGCGACATCGGCGAGGGTTCGAAGTTGAAATTCCGAACGTCCCGCTCGGCGAGTTATATGGGTCCAAACTCCAGCATTGGCTCGACCAACATTCGGTCGACGTGCGCCTCGGCGAGCGAGTCGAACGCCTTGAGATTTCCGAGAACCGCGTGCAAGCGTTAATTTTGCGAAGCAGCGAACGGATCGAACCCCGATGGGTGATCTCGGCGCTTCCGTTCGATCGATTGTTGGCCGTGCTCGGTTCCGACGTGACCGCCGAATTTGCTTACTTTTCTCGCCTCAAACATCTTGAGATTTCCCCCATCACCAGCGTCCATTTCTGGTTCGATCGACCGATCACAAATCTGCCGCATGTAGTGTTCATCGATTGCCTGAGCCAGTGGCTTTTTAGACGAGATTCCACGTCCGGGGAATGGTATTTTCAAGTCGTGATCAGCGCTTCTCGTGAAGCTCGGGCACTCGGACATCAACAACTCCAGGAACGAGTGCTCCAGGAACTCCGGGAGCTTTTTCCGGAGGCGGTGAACGCGAGAGTCCTGCGACATCGCGTTGTCACGGAACACGCCGCGACGTTCAGCGTGGTTCCGGGAGTCGACGAATTTCGTCCTGGACAAGTCTCTCCGATCGATAACTTGCTAGTCGCGGGTGACTGGACGAAGACTGGTTGGCCGGCCACGATGGAAGGGGCCGTGCGGAGCGGATATCTGGCTGCCGAAGGATTGCTCGCTCGCCAAGGAAAAAGGGAAGCGTTTCTCCAGCCCGACTTGGTGTGATTTGAGCGAGTCAAGCTTGGGCCTCACGTTTTCGATAAGCCTGGAGCGCCGGCGAAGGACAAGAAAGATTCTTCGCCAGCGCTCCAGGCTTGTCGAAGATCCCTGCGGATGACCTCCAAGTGTCACCAAACGAAACGTTATCCGCTCGATTTCTTCGCCAACCGTTTCGGCACAGAATCCCAACTGACCTCGCCTTTCTTCTCATTTGTCGTCTTGATCCAACGCACGGCAGTTCCTTCCCCTTCCAACAGACTTTCGAATCCATCCTTTGAGTTAGACACGAGGGAGATTCTTCCGGAGAACGCTCTTCGAATATGGACTAACTGGCTCATATCGTTTTCCCCAAGGTGAGCTGGAATCGTGAGGATCGGTCCGTAAGGGAACTTGACGCCGATTTCGGGTGAGGTGTTTTGCAGCCACACTTTGAGCGTTGTAGATATCTTCGCGTCGGTGATGGCCCCGACCCAATAGAGAATTTTGTATTTGCCATCCTTGGAGGCAACCGTCAGGGCATTCGCCGCTGCCGCATTAGCCTTCAAGTTTGCTGCCTTAATCTTTGTCAAGTCATCAGGGGGGTTGACCGCAAGTTGAGGAAGGATCGGGACGATTACAATGTCGGATTTTTTTGGCCAGATCCAGACGCGACCACGGGCCATTGACGGGAGGTGAACTTGTTTGGGAGCGTAGCGAACATCATACTGGACGAGCCCCGATTTAGCGAAGGCCGGGAGTTCGTACGTTGCGATAGCATGTTGCTCGTGCTGGGTGGTCCTCGCGGCGTTCGTCCAGCCCTTGTACTGGTTACCCGGCGAGGTCGCGATTCGGATGTCGACGGGCCAACCGCTCAATTGTGGAAATTTTTCTTCCGTCTTGTGTGGTCGGAGGAGGACCGACACCGCAGGAGATTCTCCGACGGCCGCGACATGGTCGGACGTGAAAAGGTGCATCGGCACTGGGTCCGCCGTCGGCCAGAAGAACCAAACCCCCATCCCGAGGAGGCCCAGCACTAACAGGAGCAAGAGGATGCCGGTGAACGCAAAATTTGGACGGTTGTTTTTCTCTTGCGTCCGAAGTCGCTCGGCCATCTTCTCGGCGAGTGGATTATTGGGAACCGAATTTTCGCTAGTCGGTGTGTTCGAGGCAGATTCGTTCGGGTTCTTGTTCTCGGGGTTGTCCATTGGAAGTCATCCGTTTTTCGCGAACGTCGGTCGAAGAAATGTCCATCAAGAATTGAGCCTGAGGGATCGCATCGAAGAGGTCCCTAAACTCCCACGGAATGTCGATCTCCCCCAATGAAAGCGCCCTTTGGTGGGACTGCCGTCGACTCGCCACAAGGAACCGGCAGCCTTGCTCTCGGGTCCTTTGGAGAGCATTGAGGAGATCAGAACGCCCGCCATAGTATCGAGGGTTGACGATCCGCTCGGCCGTGTCCGCACCCACGGCAAAGATCGCATTGGGGAAGAACGAAGCTTTCTCGACGAAGGTAGGAGTCCGGGTGATCCACACGGGAAATTTCCACGCGAACTGTCTGACCCGCTTCCAAACATCATGCACGCCGAGTGCCGCCTTGTCGACATTCATCACGCACAACTCGAAGGCCGGCGGGAGGCCGGTGATCCGCGAGGCAATGTTGGCAAGCTCAAGGTGTCCACAGTGCAGAGGGTTGAACGATCCGGCGAGCACAAGTTTGGAGGAACCATCTTCCATCCAACGGCCATCCGGTTGAACCACGAATGCAGTCGACCGCCCGGCGTAGAGTCCGCCCAATAGGTCCGACGACGTTCGCGATTGCTGATCCGTTTGGTTGGCGACTCCCGCTGCAATGCCTGATCTTGAATTCATACTCGTCACTCGTGTTTCTGGTCGACCGGGGTTTGCTCAAGCCTTTGATTTCTGTGGGACGTTACTGAGAAATGAATAATTGTCCGGATTTTGGGTTGGAGGGTGTGAACGTGCTGGAGCCCGAAAGAAAAACAAAAACAAAAGTACCAAAGCTGCGTCGAGCCGCAGCACTCCAAAAAAACCGGACAAACATTTACTGGGAGTTCGCGGCTCTCTCTGTCATTAACTCCCATCGTTCTCCGAAGAGTCCGGCAGTCGCGACTTCCATCGAGAGTGGGTCTTGTTCGTCTTTTCCGACCCGCAAGATCGAATAATCGCCGAGTCTCGGGAACAACAACGCGTTGGTGCCTTTGTAGTCTTTCTGGTGGAACGTGTGGCCTGAGTTCAAGACGACATAGCGACCCGCATTCAGCGGGCTCGGGTATATTAAAGCCGGAACGTGTTCGGCGGAATCATACGTCTTCC
>CAYYUU010000846.1:0-4017 GCA_964474955.1 uncultured Alcaligenaceae bacterium
GAATAAATCAATCCGTTCGACTCCGAAACAAGAACAAGATATCCCGAATGCAGAGGACCTTCCCGAGGTCGTGGGTGTCCGCTAGTTATTCCTGTATTTCCCCGTCCGCAGAGATTCGTCGGAGGTCTAACCCGACCAACACCTTTTCGGTGTTCGACAGATCCCCGACGACCTGCCGTAGGGGCGCGGGGAGTTCTTTGACGACCGCTGGGGTGGCGAAGATGCGTTCGTCCTCGGCCAGTTGGGGACGCTCCAAAATGTCGATGACCTCCATGCCGAACGTCCCTCCCAGTTCTTCTTCACAGATCCGGGCGAGATTCTCGATGGCGCGCTCGGAGAGTGCGTTTTTTCCTGTGACGTACAACTTGAGCACATACTGTTTGTTCGCGTCCATGGGGTTCCTAAAGTACAGAAGGCAACCCGACGGTTACTTCGGTTCGGGGTGCGAGTTCAAACGGTAGTAGCTGGCGAGCTTGGCCATCAGCCCCAACAACAATAAACGAGCTTCCTCCCTGAGGCTCTGGTGACGAGTCTCTCGTACGCCCCGTAACGACTCCGCCAGAGCATCCTTGTGGACGTGGACAACGTCTTTGGGCGTGGCTTGGAATTGTCCCATCCGGGCCGCGAGTTCCGCGAGTTCTTCCGCCACGTCCAGGTCTCCCGAACCGAGGCGGGCCGCGTAAGCCCTGTCCAACAAACCGACGAGGTCTGCGACGCATTCGTCGAACACGACCCGGCCACGCCGTTTCAAGGACGCGAGTTCGTAGATGCCCGAACTGATCGTGGGGCGGTGGGCATACTGTCCGCCGATCTCCAGTTCTCTCTCGGCGGTAGCTTGGTGATGTTTTTCTCGCCACTTCTGTCGCTCGACGGCTGCACGAATGCGACGAGTCGCGCTTTGGCCAAACGCCTCCCATGGAGTTACGAAGTCTTGGGCCCCCGAACGAATCAAGTCCCATCCGACTTCTTCATCGACGACGACGACCAAGACGGCCGTGTCTTCGCTGAGTTGCCACACGGCCGACAAAATAGCCTTCGCATTTTCTCGCGTCGTCTCGTCCGTGACGACCACCTTGATGGCGTCGAATCGTTCCTCGTCGAGGACTCGAAGGGCCGCCTCCAACGACGTGTGCGTCACGATGGAAAAACCAGGATGGGCGGTCACGTGAGTGTGCTCTTTCTCCGCCGCGAAGACGCCGCCTTCGTCCACGAGGAGAATACGCAGCACTTGAAAATGAGGTTGTGGGGGTGGCTTCGACATCCTTCTAACCGCTCAAGTTTGACCCCGTTCCGAAGCAAGACGTTCTAACTTCCGGAGGTGAGGATGCCCAACTTTCCGGGACGCCCGACGTTAGAATTCCTCGGCCTGACTTCGACGTTGGAACCGCCCGAATCTCACTGGCTACACGGATTTTAGGGAGGGTTTGCTTCGGGTTCAAGGAGCGGGAGGTCGACCTGCGCGGCACCAGATCTTTTCTCAGGCCGAGGAACGGGAAAATTATAGATGTGCATTTTGTGTTTTTCGTAGGTACACGCGGCTCGCGTGTACCAGAAAACGCAGCCAAGACAAGGTACACGCGAGCTGCGTGTACCTACGAAACGGACACCTATTTATTTCGCGTTGCACGGCTCGAATGAATCTGCGTCACTCAGCCTTCTTGGGTCGTCTCACAGCTTCTCTGGCCAGGCGTTGGACCTGCGGCCAGAGCAAACTCTGGTAACCGCGTCGTTGAATCATGTATACAACGACTAACTTATTCTTCGTGTCGACGAAAAACTTGGTCCCAGCAGCTCCACCCCAAAAGTAGCCACCTTTGCCGTCGACCGCACCGCCGAGTCCATACGTTTTTTTGCCGTCCTTGTAGACCGACCCAAGTTGATTCTGGAACATCAAGTTGACCGTCTTTGCCTTGGCGACGCGCACGCCATCGAGTTCGCCGCGGTTCAAGAGCATCTGGCAAAACCGCCAGTAGTCCGTGGACGTCGAAAGCAATCCGCCGCCTCCCTTTAACAAACTTGGCTTCCTCAAAAGGGATTTGTTGCTCATCGCCGGAACAAGTTTGCCCTTGTCTCTGCGATAAACGACGGCGAGCCGGTTCAGCTTCTTGACCGAGACCCAGAAGCTCGTGTCCTTCATCTTCAACGGCTTGAAGACGTTCTTCCGAAGGAACGCGTCGAGGGGTTGTTTGGAAACGGCTTCGACGTATCGACCGAGTATGTCGATCGAATAGCCGTAGTTATAGGCCGTCCCGGGTTGAAATTTCAAAGGGGCTTTGGCAAGTCGTTTCGAGAACTCTGCGAGATTGATGCCCTTCTCAAAGACACCAGCCTTGGTCAACATTTTGCTGGCGGGCGACTTGGGATTGAAGCCGTAGTAAAGGCCCGAAGAGTGCCGCATCAGATCACGAACCGTAATCGGATTCTTGGCCGGAACGAGACGAAACGTAACCTTCTTCGTTTTCTTGTCGATCTTTCGTTCGAGAACTTTGACGTTCTTCCATTCTGGCAATCGCTTCGAGATCGGTTCGTCGAGATCGAGTTCGCCTCGCTCGTAAAGCAGCATCGCCGCGAACGTGACGATCGGCTTGGTCATCGAATAGATTCGGAAGATGACGTCTTCGAGCATCGTCTTTTTGGCCCCAATGTCGCGAAAGCCGAACGCTTCGTGGTAGCCGATCTTCCCGTTGCGACTGATCAACAGGACCGCCCCCGAGACGTCTTTCTTGGCGATGTATTGTTGAATCGTGACGTCGAGCTTGGCGAGAACTTTTGGATCAAGCCCAGCTTCCCGGGCTTCCTTTCCGTGTTTTCTCGGCTGAAACTTTTCCCCGCCTTGTTGCACGCTGATTTCTTCCGTCTGGGGATTTGTCGTGTTTGGCTTCGCTTTCTTAGACGATGTTTTTCGTTGCTTGTCGAGGAACGCGAAAATGTCAGGGAGCTTCTGGAACGCCGGATAGACATGGCCGCCATCTTTCACCTCGATGTATTGATACTTCATGCCCAGCTCTTTCATCTTGGCGGCCCACTTTCGGGCGATCCGGACGGGAACGAGCCGATCCTTGTCGCCTTGAACGAGGATCACGGGCATGTGTTTGATCTTCTTCAACTCGTTCGGACTGCGAAAGATGGCAGGTGCGATCGGCGCTAACGCGGCCCAGAGCTTCGGATACTTGAGACCCAGGTGCCACGTTCCGCCACCGCCCATCGAATGGCCCATGAGATAGATACGGTTAGGATCGATGGAGAATTCCTTTCGAACAATCCCCAGAACGTTCATGACATCTTTCTCACTCAGTTCGCCGAGGTTTTCGGGCCTCGATCGTCGCGACTTCAGGCCGCGGCTTCCGTACCAACCTCGCGTGTTGTAGCCCATCGGAGCCACAACGATGTACCCGTATTTTTGGGCCAACTTGGTGAGCCCGGGATATCTCATCTGAATTCGTGGCGTCGCGCCGAGCCCGTGCAACGCAACCATCAACGGATACTTCTTGGACTCGTCGTAACCTTTTGGCACGAACAAGCAGTAACCCATCTTTTTCTTGGCTGCCTTGAAGTCGTACGAGCGGTCAAGAATCTTGCCGGTCTCGACTTCTGGCGTTCTGGTTTCTTTCTTCTCTTGTGCTTCGCTGAAAGCCGGGCACAAAAGCACCCCAGTGAGGACGGCGAAGAAGTTACGGCATGACAAGTTCATGAGATCTCCAGGTGACAAATTCGCGAAAGTCACTCCGTCAGAGTGAAGAAGGAAATGCGAGGGCGAGGATTATTGTACGTGGTCCGAATCGATACGGGAGTCTAACGAACGGGATTCTGCCTCTGCGCCGTTAGAAGTCCACAGTGAACACTACGGCTCGGTCGTCTTTGGCTACCTTGGCATAGAACTCCGGCAAGCCCTCGAAGTTTGCCCAAGTGTACTCAAAATCTTCCGCCGAGACTTCGCCGTCGTAGTCGGGTTGAATGGCATCATAACCCTTTCGCAGGCGATTCTTGTCTATAGATTTCAGTGCTTCGGCCACGTCC
>CAYYUU010000847.1:0-4000 GCA_964474955.1 uncultured Alcaligenaceae bacterium
CGTTCTTCCAGCCGTCGTAGGCGTAGTGCGTCACCGAGTCGGTCGTCGAGTCGCCGTCGGAGTCGACGGCCTTCTCGATGCGGTTGCCGTAGACGTCGTAGGCGAAGTCCACGCGGGTCTGGAGCGTGCCTCCGTCGGTCGCTCGCTTCTCGACGGTGATGAGTTGGTTCCTGTGGTCGTACTCATAGGTCCAGGTTTCGGCGGATGCTCCTTTGGACTTTTTGGTGAGGTTTCCGTTGTCGTCGTAGGTGTAAGTGAACACGCCGTCGTTGGTCAGTTCGTTGTCGTCGCCGGTCGTGTAGCCGGCCATCGTCCGGTTTCCCGTGCCGTCGTAGCTGTACGTGTCGGTGCCGCCGGAGGTCTGCTCACTGGTGAGCTGCCCGGAGTCGTCGTAGGCGAACGTCGTGGTCGCACCGTTGAGTTGTTCGTGGGTGAGTCTGCCAGCGTCGTCGTAGGTGAACGTGTAGTTGGCGAGGGTGGCCTGTGAGACGTCCTTGTGGTGGATCGTTTCGAGTCTTCCGGTGTCGTCGTAGGTGTAGTCGGTGCGGACGATGTCGGGGAACGGACCCATCGGACCACTGTGACGCGTCACTTTCTCGAGTTGGTCCCGGTCGGTGTAGGTGTACACGACGTGGATGTGGGCCGAACCATCGATGTCTTCGTTGTGGGTCCTATGGGTTGGTCGGACATCCCTGTTGTGTACAGAGATGTCTGGTCTTACTTCTAGATGTCAGGCACAGGGACCGAGGGTGTGGTGGGAATGATCTCTTGGACCGAGACGGGTTTGGCTCGAGCGAAGTGCTGTTCCGTGTGCGAGACAACGGGGCGGTGATCTTCGTATTCGTTGGTCGAACCTTGGAGTGGTTGCTGTGTCTTGGCTCCCTTGGATCGGAGATAGCCTGGGATCTCGGATTCGTGACTCCACAACACCGGAACGACCGGACGAGCAGGAATGTCGCTTTCCCTGCGGCTCATGGCGTTCTCTCGACGTCGGCTTAGGAACTCGCCGCGATCGCCAGTTGTCCCAAACTTAGTCCTCCGTCGCTGGCGGGAACGCGTTCGTGGAGGAAGACTTCGAATCCTCTTCGCTCGAGTTGTTGATGTGCCCGTTCGGTCAACAGGGCGTTCAGGAACACGCCGCCGCTGCAGGCGACTTTGTTGAGCTGGGTTTGTTTGCGAAGCAACTCGCACGTCTGCAAAATCATCGCGACCAGGGTGAAATGAAATCGTCTCGCGATGACGCCCAGGGGGACGTTTCTCTTGGCGTCTTGGATGACGGCTCGAATGATTGGGCGCGTGTCGATGTGCAACGGCGGCAATGTAATCAGGTCCGTGGTCTCGGAGACGCCCACGCCCCTCGCGGCGATGGGGGACGTGCCACCGACGACTGTCGTGGTCTGGTTCAAGGCAAACGGGTAACGATTTTCGCCCTCGGCTTCGAGGGCGTGCCATTCGAGTTCGATGGCGGCTTGTCCTTCGTAGCTCACCTTCTGACGACCGCCTGCGAGTGCCGCGACGGCATCAAACAAACGTCCCACGCTCGAAGTAAGCGGCGAGTTGAGGCCGCGCGTGGTCATTTGGACGAGCGGACCAATCGAAGCGAGGGCGACTCGTTGTTCAAACCATTGTTGATCTTCGTCGCCGTCGAGCACATGACCGAGGGCCATTCGCCAGGGTTCTCGAATGGCTTTCTCTCCGCTCGGCATTGGGACTGGCCGGAGGTGTGCCGCGCGTCGGAAACTTTGGTAATCTCCAACGAGAAATTCACCTCCCCAGATCGTGCCGTCCGTGCCGAAACCCGTCCCGTCAAAGATCACTCCGATGACCGGCTCGGTCAGACCATGTTCGGCCATACAACTCGCGAGATGGGCGTGATGGTGCTGGACCGCCAAGATCTTCGCATCGGACTCACGCTCCCGCGAGTAATGTGTGGTCATGTAATCGGGGTGCAGGTCACGGACGACAATCTCGGACCGAATGTCGAAGAGATTTTCGTAATGGCGGACGGCTTCGCAATAGGCCCGATAGGCCTCGTAATGATCCAGGTCTCCGAGGTGATGACTCAACAGAGCTTGCCGACCGACCCCGAGTGCGAAGGTGTTTTTTTGCTGTCCGCCGAGAGCCAAGATCGGACAGGGACATTCGAACGGAAGCGAGAGCGGAGCAGGTGCGTTTCCCCGTGAGCGTCGGATCAGCGATCCTTTCTCGCACACGACGCGGGTGACCGAATCGTCGCAACGAATGTGGATCGGTCGATTATTCGTCAGGTAGAAATCGGCGATGTCGGTCAGGCCTTCAAGGACAGCTTCGTCTCGATACGCGATGGGTTCGTCCGAACGATTTCCACTCGTCATAACAAGTGGCGTGTCCAACCGACGCATGAGGAGTTCGTGGAGCGGAGTGTATGGCAGCATGACGCCAAGCGTGGGGTTGCCGGGGGCGACGGACCCGGCCAGATTGAATTCCGGACGTTTGCGTACCAGGACAATGGGGCGTGCCGGCGAACGTAACAAGTGTTTTTCGGTCGATGTGATTTCGCAAAGGGTTTCTGAGGCTTCGAGATCCCGAACCAACACGGCGAGCGGATATTCGTAGCGGAGTTTTCGTCGTCGCAACTCGTCAACGGACGTTTCGTTGGTCGCGTCGCAGGCGAGATGAAATCCACCGAGTCCTTTGATCGCCAGAATCTTGCCGAGTCGGAGTTCGAGCAAGGCCGCGTCAAGAGGATCGTTCGCCGGAATCACGTTCCCTTGGGCGTCCCAGAATTCGAGTTTTGGTCCACAAGATGGACATGCGATGGGTTGGGCGTGAAACCGGCGATCGGTCGGGTCTTCGTATTCGGCTCGGCAGGCCGGGCACAAGGAAAAGTCGGCCATCGTGGTTCGTTCGCGGTCGTAGGGAGCACCGCGGATGATCGTCAATCGCGGACCGCAGTGGGTGCAATTCAAGAAAGGATAAAGGTAACGTCGGTCAGCGGGGTCGAACAGCTCTTGCAAGCATTCGTCACAAGTGGCCACGTCCGGACTGATGAGAATTTGTCCCTGGTCTTCGTCTTCGCTTCGCAAAATTTGGAAGGACGTCTCGCCGAGCGGTGATCGTTGCTCCCACGAAATTTCGTCGATGTGGGCAAGCGGAGGGCAGGACGTTGCGAGTAAGTAGAGAAATTGATCGAGCTGCGCAAGAGGGCCTTCGACTTCGATCAAGACGTCTCCCGTTCGGTTTCGGACGAATCCCGCTAAGTAGAGTTGGTGTGCGAGTTGATACACGAAGGGACGAAAGCCAACGCCCTGGATGATGCCACGAACTAGGATCGCGCGACGGATCATTCTTTGAAAAATCCAATTTCAAAGTCGAGAAGGGAACGCAACAAAGGCAGAAGGCCGAAAGGGGGAAAAGGCTCGTCTTCCACCGCGAGGACCTTCCGCGGGTTGTGGCGCAAAGAAAAAGGCCCGCGAGGTATTTTCCTCGCGGGCCTTCATTCTATCCAAAAATTTGTTGCCCGTCTCGCTTACGAGTTGGCAGCTTGTCGTTGCGGAACGAGTTCACGAATCGGGTTCGCGCCACGATCGACGATGCGGATCGGTCGACCAATGCGAGTGTTGTTGAACTTCGTGTGGTCGATGCCGAGGATGCTGCAGACGGTCGCGAGGAAGTCGATGGCCGAAACGGCTCGCTGGGTAACGCGGGCGCCTTCGGCGTCGGTCGCACCGATGACTTGGCCGCCGCGGATGCCACCGCCCCACATCGCCGAACTCCAAGCTCGAGGATAGTGGTCACGACCGGGTTGGCTGCCACGAGTGTTGATGCGAGGAGTACGACCGAACTCGCCCATCCAAACGATGAGCGTGTCGTCGAGCTTACCGTTGGCACGAAGGTCGTTGACCAGGGCGTTGATGGCCGGGTCAATTTGGGCCGAGTTGGAGCGAACGCGATCCCAGTTTCGTTGGTGCGTGTCCCAACCACCGAGAGTGACTTCGACGAACGAAACGCCAGCTTCGAC
>CAYYUU010000848.1:0-3998 GCA_964474955.1 uncultured Alcaligenaceae bacterium
AAACCCAGAAAGAACTTCAAGAAGGCAAGGTGAACGTTTATCGAAATCGGTGGCAAAGGAAGAAGACCTTTGAGTAACCCGTGGGTATTGGCGTAATTCAACGGATCTTGTTCTCGGACGAAGCGAAGGACCCGACAGGTTTGGCCGAATGGCGGGAGAGTGAGACCTTTCCAAGAACTTGCGGCTGGACGAAGCGGAGGACAGCGCGAACGGGCGCAAGCCAAGGGGCTGCTCGAGAAGGCCGAGCGAAGGATCGATAGTCTCTCCGAAAAAGATCGCGATGACGTTTCCAAACAGATGGAAGAAGTCTGCGTCGCAATGACTGATCGCCAGTGGGGCAAGCTCAAAACAGCCTGCGACGAATTGACCGACACCCTCTTCTACCTGGAGGATGCATAGGCCATGCGGTGTCCGGTTTGCAAGGCCAACAACAACTTCGAAGACGAGACGGCAACTCCAACGTGTCGGCGGTGTCGGGCGGATTTGTCTCTGCTCGTCTCCGCCGAACGTCAACACGTCTGGGTGCTGGAGCAAGCCAGGTTTGCTCTGGCCGATCAACAATTCTCGAAAGTCCGTCGGTTTACCCAGCAAGCTCACGACATTCGCCGCGACGAAGAAACGCTGCCGATGTTGGCCGTGTGTTGTCTGATGCAGGGAGATTTTGCGAAGGCGTGGGCGTGTCATCAGGCGATGACAGATGTTTGAGGAGTCGGTCAGACGGAGATGGTCGTTTCGGAATCGCTCCAGAGCACCGACTTCCTTTGGGTTCGCTTTGGTCGGCGCGAGGTTCAGTTACCACGTTCGGTTGCGTGATTGGGAGCCCCAAACGCGAGAACTTGAAGTGGGCATAGAATCAGTCAAGCCTTCCTGAAATTCGATTTGTGGTGAGAGCAAGGTATTCTTGCTCTCGTGATTGCGAGTTTGGCAGGCGCGGCGCTGGGTTGCACTGCCGAGTGATTTACTTCTTGTTTGGCAGCCGAAGCTTGGCCTCTTTGAGCACGTTTTCCCAAATTGTTGAGAATTTTGGAGAACACAGTTGCAAAGACACCCGACGCCCACCACATCACGTGACGGGGTGTTCGGTGGCACACCGACTTTGCAGTGCGGAAAGGAGTTTTGCTTTAGGCGTTGACAAAGGGAGTCTCATTCCTGCGGGCTGGTGCAAAACCATTGGTGTTCAGCCATGGCCGGGCGAAGCCCCTGAAAATGGTCCGCGAGAAGGGCACGGGACACAATCAGAACAGACAACACGTCAATCCCTTGCCCGCAGGATTGTCGAGGAAGAAGGGAAGGCTGCCAGGTCAGGGCAGTCGGTTCGCCAAATTCCAGGTGTAACTAACACCCTCCGATCCGAGGACAATTCGGTAGGATTTTCCACGAAATGCGATCCAAGCGGGGTAAGGGACACAAAGAATTGCCGTCTCAGTGGTCTGATTCAGGTTCTCCCTCCCAGTCCGGATCGTCCAAGCCCGATGCCATCTTCCATTCCTTGAATCCGCAATACACAACCGGCACGACGAACAACGTCAACAATTCGACCAGCATTCCACCGAACACCGGCAACGCCATGGCCCGCGCGACGTCGGCACCTCGACCCGTCGACATCAATACCGGAACCAACGCAATCATTGTCGTGAAGGTCGTCATCAAACACGGTCGAATCCGTTTGAGACCCGCCCCAACGGTGGCCTTGCGGATGTCCTCGATGTTGGTGAGTTTGCGTTTGCGAAAGTGCTGGTTGAGATACGTCGCCATCACGACCCCATCGTCGACGGCGATTCCGAAGAGGGCAATGAACCCGACCCAGATGGCGGTATTCATTTTCACCTGGAAGATGCCCAACAATATCATCCCGCCAGCGAAGGCCACCGGAATTCCAGCAAACACCGTCAACGTGATAGGGAATCTCCGGAACTGCAGGTAGATCACAAACAAGTTGATCAGGATCACCAAGGGCACGAGCCAGGACAAACGACGATTCGCTTCGATCTGGTTTTCGAATGACCCAACCGGTTCGAGTTCGTAGCCCGGCGGCAGTTTCAAGGTTCCACTTTGTTGGGCTTCGCGAAGCTGATCCTTGACCGCCTCGACCGTTTCCAAATCGCCCACGACTTTCGAAGGTGCAAACGAAACGTGGGCCACGAGCCTCGCGTCCTCGCTGCTGATGCCCGCAGGTCCCCACGTAGCCTCCATCTTCGAAAGGGCCTTGAGAGGGACTACCTCACCAGTATGGGTGACGACCGGGATGCGAGAGTACTCTTCGATTTGCTCCCGTAAGTCGCGTTTGTAGCGAATCCGCACGGGATACCTCTCGCGTCCTTCGATCGTCGTCGTGACGTTCGTTCCACCAAGGGCGGTGGCGATCACCTCGTTGACCATCTTGGTCGTCATTCCGTACCGAGCCGCTTCGTCGCGTTTGATGTCGAACTCGACATAGGGCTTGCCGAGGACGACGTCGGGATTGACGGTGGCCGGGTTCACCTCCGGTATGTTTTTGAGTTGCCCGGCCACGTCCAAGGCGGCCTTCGCCAGGTCGTCGAGATTGTCCCCATACACGCGGATAGCCATGGGTGCCTTGATCCCACTTTGGAGCATGACGACGCGCCCCTCGATGGGCTGCAACGGAGATGCGGGCGTGACTCCCGGCAACGTCGCGGCCTCGTGAATCTGGTCCCAAATTTTGTGCGACGTCATGCCTTCACGCCACTCGGACTTCGGCTTGAGCATCACATAGGTCTCGATCATCGTGGCCGGTGCCGGGTCCAGGGCCGATTCGATACGTCCAATCTTTCCGAGGACGTCTTTCACCTCGGGTATCTGCTTAATGAGGACGTCTTGTGTTTGTAAGATTTGCATCGACTGCGAGAAACTCGCTGCCGGATAGAGCGTCGGCATGTAGAACCAACTCCCCTCGTCCAGGGCAATCCAGTCGTCGCTCTTCAAACCCTGGAACTGATGCTTGAGCGAAACGTATCCCGGGAGTTCGTTCAGGTCCGTGCCCAAATATTTGGTTCCCTTTTCGACCGGACGCATCACAGTCCCCAGGCCGAACCAACTCCCCAAACCGAGCAACACGACCAGAGTCGGAACACACAGAAAGAGCAGCTTGTTCCTGAGAAAGAAACGGAGCGTGGGACGATAGAGCCAGGCGATGAAACGACTGACCGGATTCTCATCCATCGGTCGAAGTTTTTCCTGGGTGATCCAGTAGCCGAGACCAAAACCCAATAACGCCGCCACACCAGTGATGCGAGGTAGCGTCATGTAGGGCCAATCGGTGAGCCGATGTCCCCAGAGAAAATACGCGCTGAGCCCGGCTATCGTGGCGAGTATGCCTCCCAGGACAAGGCTTGTCCCTCGCTTCATTCGGCTGCTCGAGAGGAACAACCGCGACAACAACGGCACGACCGTGATGGCCACGATCAGACTGGCGACGAGGGCGAACGTCTTGGTCCAGGCCAACGGAGCAAACAATTTGTGGTCGCGTCCGGTCAGAAAGAACACGGGAAGGAAACTGACGACGGTCGTCGTCACGGCGGTCATTACGGCCGGGGCCACTTCGGAGGCGGCTTCGTGGATGACCTCGTTTCTGCGTTTCGCCCCTCCTGGGGAGCCTTCCGCTTCCCACGTAGCCAGGTGACTATAGATGTTCTCCGAAACAATAATGCCCAGATCGACCATGGTTCCGATCGCGATGGCGATCCCGGCGAGCGACATGATGTTGGCATCGATGCCAAACAGGTTCATGGCGATGAAGCACATCAACACGGCCAAAGGAAGCGTCGCCGCCACGACGATACTCGAACGGATGTGCAGCAGAAAGAGCAAGATCACGACCACGGTGATCAGGATCTCGTCACGCAGGGCGGTTGTCAGAGTCTCGACCGTTTCGTCGACCAGGTTGGTGCGGTCGTAGAGCCCGCGAATTGTCACGCCGCCAAGCGAAGGCTCGAGTTGTTCGATCTTCTCCTTCACTCGGGCAATGACGGCCCTCGGAT
>CAYYUU010000849.1:0-3989 GCA_964474955.1 uncultured Alcaligenaceae bacterium
ATTGTACCCGTCATGCAAGCAGAACGTGAGAATTAATCGTGCCGAGGTAATATTTGATTTGTGGTGAGAGCAAGAATATCTTGCTCTCGTGATTGTGTGTTTGGCAGGCGCGGTGTTAGAGCGGTTCACGCTTGGTTTGGGTACGGTTTCTTTTTCAAAGTCCCTCGCCCCGCTTGCGGGGAGAGGGATTTAGGGTGAGGGGTGTCCAAGCAAAAACGGTTTACGCGATATTTTCCGAGGTTGGCGAGTCTCACGCTAGACCCCTCACCCTAAATCCCTCTCCCCGCAAGCGGGGCGAGGGACTTTGAATTGTCCCCAACGCAAGCGTGAACCGCTCTAGGTTGCGCGGCCGAGTTATCTAATTCTTGTTCGGCAACACCATCGTTGCCAGGTTAATGTTAAAGGAGAATGTGTATGCGGATCGTGCTTGTGCCACTGCTCGGTGCTCTCGTGCTTATCGCTATTGGCGGTCCTAGCGGGCGGGCGGACGATAAGCCGGACGTCGCTAAGGAGTTCAAGAAGTTCCGGGGCAACTGGACGTTCAAGTCGGTCAAAGCGGGTGGCAAGAAGTTACCGGCTGAACCGTTCAAGGGCCGGACGGTGACCTTCGACGGCGACAAGTACTTCGTCAAGCGAGGGGACAAGGTCGAAGAAGTCGCTACCTTGAAGCTGGACCCGTCCAAGTCGCCGAAGACTCTGGACGTGAGGGTGACCGACGGCCCAAACAAGGGGGCGGTCATGCTGGGGATCTACGAGTTCGACGACGACACGCTGAAGGTCTGCTTCGACCCCAAGGGGAAGAAGCGGCCGACGGCGTTCAAGACCGCGGGGAGCTCGTCGGTTCTCGTCGTCCACAAGCGCGTGAAGAAGTGAATCGTTCGGGGAACACAAGAGTGCGGGTACCGAGTTGAGACCGCAATGGGGCGAACCAGACACTGCAGCCGACGGCGGCGACGGTTGCTAATTTCCAAATTTGTAACGCTCAGCATCCCCGCCGTGACTGAGCTTTTGTGTTCGGCGAGATTGAAAAGTGTCCAAGGAACGACAAAAGCCGGTAAGCGTACAATTGAATCTATGGGTCGCGGCTCAGATCGCAGCTTAACAGGACCCCAAGCCTGTCCGAATTACGCCGGATGTTCGGCGTGCTGTCGAGAGCGGCTTTTCCGAGGCGGATCGACCTGCCGCATTAGCCACGCTGCGGCGATACTGTGTACCTGAGACTCCCCGCGTTCATCGGGCTGTGTCGACCCTTTCCGGGGCAAAATTGCCGAACTCGATGCCATGATTGACGCAGCTAACGCGGATTATAGAGACGTGCTTTATTGGGCCGAGTATCCCGAAAAATCGACGTCTGGCACTCAAAAGCAAAAGCAAGCGGCTGCCCGACGAATGGCCGCCCGCTACCGTCAGTTCGGGCTTCCAGTCCCCAAAGAAGATTAAATTTGGCCGAATTAGCCGCTGCGCCTGACGGCGGCATTACGAGTTTAAAGGTTCAACGTCTCAGCTGCCGCGGTATCGTCAGCCATCACCATGATTGCCCAACAGAATCAAGTCGTGATCACTCATCTGGGCGAACCATGCGTTTTCGACATCGATCGATGCGAAATGAACATCACTGAGAACGGCCTCGACCTCAATGTCTTCACGCATCCAAACCGAGAGTGCCCTTTGGGGCATCTATCTGCGCCAACACTCCACATCGAGTCCGCTACTGTTGGCGCAAGCACGGTTGAAGATCTAACAGAAGAAGAACTGAATGTTGCTGTCGGCTGGGACACCGATGCAGAAACCAAAGAAAACAACATCTTTCGCATCTACGTCAGTCAACACGAAGCCTTGAACAATAATCGCTTGAAGATCGTTCGAAGCCAAGGCAGACAAATCGAGATAAAGTGGTCTGCCGACGCACAAGATTTCCTCGACTTCCGTAACCTAGATTGCACCGTTGAGGTGTATTGCGGGATCGAAAGCGGTTCGTCAAAGGACGGCTGACGAGGCGTTGCACCGCAGGCTCGGGCGCGCAGGGTTTGAAATCAACGTCGTTCGCCGCGACCCGGTGAACGGGATGTTTGGTCGGCGCGGCGTTAGGTTGCGCGGCCGAGTTATCTAATTCTTGTTCGGCGGGAAGGTCTCAGATGCCTCAGAATTGTACCATCCTCTGTCCCACGGACGATCCACGGCAGGTCGTGAAGGTTGTTCGCGAGTTGGCCCAGACAGACGCCACAATCGACATAGTGGGGGGTGACTCCAACTGGTCGAAAATCGAGATCCGCACCTCGGACTCTCCCTTGGCTCTCAATCGTCAAGTTCGAGTCGAACCAGGAGACGCCTTCTCCAAGATGGTATTGGGGATGCACAACTACTTTCGGCAGGTGAACACCGCCGCCGATGCGATCAAGCAAGAGGTCCTGAATCGGGTTGAACACATGGCGTTGTTGATCGGCGTTGTCGCCGAACCGGAATTCGTGGATGCGGATAGGCACTACGATTACATTTTCGGGATCGCGGAAGCTTTGGGGGCGGTCATCTGGACCGGCAGTGGCGTTATCAATACCGAGGGAAAAGTGATGCTCGACGGAGATGGGGCCTCGGAATTGGGGTAACCCCACCGAACAAGGCGCTGCAGACCGACGGCGGGGGCTGTGGCGGCTTACCCGAAACTACACGCTCAAGCCGCCCCCGTCGCGGCTGAGCTTGGTCGTTCGTCCCCTCGCCGTATCTCAGCGTATCACACTTTCGCTCATCATCAGAATGCAGCGAGGGGAGACCTTTCTGCCAACGGGTATTTCTCTGAAGTCGCAAGGAGGTGGATGATGCTTGTCGCGGTTGTTTGCGTCCCGCTTATTCTTTACGCATCGGAGCCAGACTCGCCCGAATTTGAACTACAGATCAAGCTGGAACGGATCACCTGGGCGAACCGAAAGCAGCCTCCCGATGCTGAGTTTGTCGCGAAAGCAAAGGCGGTCGCGTCGATGACAATCGTCGCACACCCTGGAAAGCCGTTCCAAGTTGAGACGGTAGTCAGGAGGCGAAGGCTCTTCTTTGCGGGAACTGTTTCGGTAAACAGTTCCAACAAGGTGGACGCTGCACTTCGAATGGGATACGGCAAGATTAGTGGCCTTGGCGTGAGAGAGGCGCAGAGTCGCCTTGTTTTTCCGTTGTCGAAACGTCAGTTTTTTTGTGGTTCGTCGGGCCAGAATACAACCAAGCGAGGAAAACGTTTTTCCGGCGATGGTTTCTTGGTGACCGTCACGCGACACCCAACCACTCGCAAACTTTTGAAATAAATCGACCGGACGAGGGCATGGACCGGCCGAACCAAGCGCTGCACCTGACCCGGCCCGCGATATCGGTTCTGGGAGTTCGTAGCTCACTCACACGGGCCGGGCAGATGACCTGCCTCGTTCGGCGGCGAGCAGCCATCCGTGTCCCCACTCCAGCGACTTTTCTGTTCCTCCGTGATGTGCCTCATGGCGACCGAAGAAGATTTCCTGCTCGCGATCCTCGACAATATCAACGACACCACATACAAGTTGGTCTTCGCCGATTGGCTCGAAGATCGTGGTGACCCGCGCGCCGAGTGGCTGCGGATCGAGTGCGAGTTGGCCGTGCTCAAGCCAGAGGATGGCCGCCCTCCGTTGGAGGTCCGCAAACGTGAGCTGGAAGAGCTTCACCGGGAGAGTTTGGTTATTTGGGAACGGCGGTTCGCACTGGCACGGATCAAGGACAAGGTCGCCCGGGTTCTCGACGAAGCCGCACCACCTGAGCCTCGCGGCCCCATCCAGTGCGATCTGCCCCTCAATCCCACTCTGAGCGAGTCGGAGGTGGCTGCGTTTGAGGAGGAGCATCGGATCAAGCTGCCGGAGTCCTCCCGCGCGTTCCTGCTCGAAGTGGGCAACGGAGGGATGGGACCGGGGGCCGGCCTCGGGACTCTCGCCGAATCTGCGGTGAGGTCTCCGACTTCCGCCCTGGACAAGCCGTTCCCCTTC
>CAYYUU010000850.1:0-3984 GCA_964474955.1 uncultured Alcaligenaceae bacterium
ACTAAACTTCAAGCGACTCTACCCCAAAATAAAGACTGGATGATGCACTAGATTGAGAACGTTGGTTTTGGTGGAGAAAGCCACATGCCCTGGGAAGTTGTCGAACGAAAAATCGGACGTGCCGGGAATGCGAAACGTCGCCAACGTCGGCAACGGGAATGGGATCAGAAATACGGGCCCGACAACTGGGCCGTCGGGTACATCGTCGACGGAGATTTCGTATTCCAAGAAGACGCGCTCGAGTCGGTATATTACGCGAGCTACGAACACCATTTCGAAAAACATCCCGACGATCTGCGAGAACTGGTGCAACTGGCGAAGTCGCTCCGAAATCCCCACGCAGAAGCCACATCCAGCGTCGATCTGCAAGTTCCGGCCATCGAGAAATATCTCGACCGTCACGGGTTGGAACTTCAAGGAACGGAAGTCGTAGACATCGGCACCTGGCAAGGCGAGCGATCTCACCCAATCAGCGTTCGGTTGAGTCCGTTACATGTCCAGTGCTGCCTCAACCCCAAGTGGACCCTGGAAGAATTTTGGCAGAACAAAAAGTGTTTGGCCGTGTGGAACGAGGACGAAATTTCGTAGGACAGGGTTAGGGCAGCTGGACGAACAAGAGTTGTGTTTGTGTTTTGTTTGAGAGTCTCGTCATTCGCTCCCCGAAAGAACGTATTCTTCAGCGACCTATCGCGGAGCGAAAAGCGACTTTTCCCAATTGCGACACGTATTCATCCGACCGCTCGCAATCTTTCCAAGAGCAAGGGACGGGTGCAGAGCTGTCCCACGATCCCATACAAAGTTATGGCCCTTGTGGTAACGAGAATTTCTCCATCCCCATGATCAGGATGGCAACGAGGACGTGTTTGGCGACGCCGACGGAAATGATTGCCAGCAAGGGGATTCCGAGCATACAAATGTAAATCGTCGCCGCGACCGTGATGATCGTTAACATCACTTGCCACAATCGAAATTGAAGGCGGTGAAGTCGATCATCATCCCCGGTCGCAACCAAGGTGGGCGGTTTTGGTGGTGGGGCAAGTACGGCCATATATATTCGTTTCCCTGACGGACGCGAATTTTCTCTGTGCGATCTGGATTTCCGAGTTGTCTTTCTCCCAACTCGAATCGCAGGCACACCCTTCTTCTCTGTGCACTCTTTTTTCAAGCACCATCATCTAAGTTATAGTCCGTCCGGCAACTCTGCAAGGGTGAGAACCCTGAGATGTAGGTCATCCTGAGACCCATGCGGTCGAGAATGTCGCAGGCTTTTTTCGCCGCCGCAAGATACCTGTGAGCCGACACGCGCCTTTGACTCCAGTACAATAAATGCGTCCAACGCTCGCGAGATTTTTCACAAGGACTGCACAACCAGGAGGCAAACATGTTTCCGACTCTCGAATCTCGCCACGACATCCTGAAGATGCTCGAAGAGATGGTCGAATCGCGGAACGGAATTCTCGAACAATGCCAGGGCCTTACGGAAGCTCAACTCAACGATCCCGTCTACGAGGAAACCTGGTCGGTGCTCAAGAATCTACAACACCTCGCGTGGGCCGAAGAGTTCATGCTGGCCTGGATTCTCAAACGTCCCGAACCGCTGCCCGAAGCTGAAATTCCAAAAGAGCCTGCGGCCAATCTGGAAACCGTGACGCGAGCGCTCGACGAAGCCCATGCTGCCGTCATCGCTTTCGTCAAGAGTCATCCGGAAGAGGTACTCAAGGAACAATGCGAATACGTGGCCCATCGTGGCCCCCAAACGGTTGGCGGGTTGCTCTATCACATCGTGGAGCACGAAATTGGACACCGAACGTTTGTCCTGCACAAGTTGCGAAAGCTGAAAGGGTGAGCCATTCGGAATTCAGTCGTTAACAACCGACAAGTCTCAATTCTGAGCATATTCGGACCTGCGTACACGTCGAATGCCCCAACTCGGACTAGGCTCAGAACTCCGTTCGAATTATTTTGAAAGGTAGGTCAACGATCGTTCGCCTCCCGTTTTTCTGTTGAGGAGTCCCGTAATGAAACCTCGCATATTCCAATGTTGCACCTTGATCATCTTGATTGCCTGTTGTTCGAATTTTGCCGGATTTGCACAGGAAGGGAAAACGAAGTCCGATCCCAAAGTCGTTGTGGCGGAAAAGGCGTTGGATAAATTCGCCAAAGCCGTCGGGTCGAAAGAAGACATTGCCAAGATCAAGACCCGCGTCATGAAAGGACATGTGCTACTCAACGGGAAAAAATACGGCAAAGTAATGAAGTATCAACTGGCCCCCAACAAAATGCACGTCCATTACATTCTTCCGAAAGACAAGTACTTCCAACTCACGACAGACGGAAAACACGTGTGGCGTGTCGACAGCGTCAAACGCAAGCCAGAACTCATCGATCCACTCAACGAAGAGGCCATCGATACCTTCCGCAAGGCCACCATCGACGCAAACGTTAACTGGCGCAAATACCTAAAAAGGTGGACACTCAAGGGGCAAGAGGAGGTAAAGGGAAAAACGCTCCACAAAGACGGCAAGACAGCGGATCACCTTGAGTTGGAGGGCAAGGCCAAGTTTGCCCCCATCCTCCATCATTACTTCGACCAAAAAACAGGATTGCTCATCAAGACAAAACAGCAACTCCCCGAGGAGGGGCTCTATGTGTGGACCGAGACATTTTTAGACGATTACAAAAAGGTCGACGGGATTCTGATCCCGCACCGAATCAGTGTCCAAATCAAGGGCGTTCCGATCGACGTTGTGATCGAAGAAGTGAAACACAACGTCAAGGTTCCCGAACAATATTTTCGGCTCCCCGCGTCGTTGAAAAGCGAAACAGAGTAATGTCACTGGCTGGCATGCAAAAGGACTTCTCTGGGCCGGTGTCCAAGCATTTGCTGCTTTGTTTCCTCTCCCACGATCCCATTTAGGACACCGATGCCATTCATTCGTCCGTCGAGATGCGTCGGCGTATGCATGTCCGTGGCGACGTAGTCATACCAACCGAGGCTCAACCACCGAGTCATGAGTTCACGTGCGCGTTTGCCCTCGCCGCCCGAGACGCTGTTGAGATTTCCCTGGAGCCAAACGCCTTGCTGTTTCAGACGTGGAAGGAGCGCTTCCAAATCGTCTTCTGGGAGGTTCATGCGTTCGGGGTGTGCCAGGATCGGTTGGAACTGTCGACCCAACAAATAATCAATGACCTCGTCCCCCGCCCGTGGCCACGCTTCGCCCCAAAAATCAACCAGTACGCACCGTCCCGGTCCCAACGTCGGGACGCCGTGATCTTCGAACCACGCAATCGTTCGTTCGTGAATTCGCACTTCCGCGCCATCCCACAGTTGGTATTCCAGATTCCGCCTTGCGAGTTCTTCGCGGAGTCTCGCGACGAATCCCACGATCTGATTGGGGACGTTGTGCGGAAAATCGTTGATGCCGTAGTGCGGCGTGCAAACCGTTCCGACGAAACCATGAGACAGCAGCCGTTCAACGCACCGAACGGAATCGTCTATCGTCCGGCAACCATCGTCGATTCCTGGCAGGACGTGACTATGTAAATCAAGAAACCCATCTTGCGGGACGGAAGACGTGTTGGGCGAAGTCTGCTCCGACATAAAACCACCAATCAAGGAGGGATGGAAATTGCAAAAGATCAGCAGGAGAGTACCAAACTCAGTGGCGAGAAGACAAGGGGCATCGGCCCGCGGCAATGAGCCTCTCCGTATTTATCATAGGATCCACAAATCCAGCCGTTTAGAATCGGCGCGTTCCGGCCCCACGAACACCTCACACGGAGTCTGATCCCATGAAGCGTCGAATCATTACGGCCTCGCTCTTGCTGCTTGCCTGTTGCGTTGGTTTCGTCGAGCCTTCGGCAGTCTTGAGCGGAGAGAAAGCACAACCAAAAGGAAAGACCGCAGTCAAGGTGGGTGTGCCGTACCTCCAGGGCCATTTGATATTTGAGGTTGGTTAGTTTGGGTAATTGTTTTACTTTTCG
>CAYYUU010000851.1:0-3981 GCA_964474955.1 uncultured Alcaligenaceae bacterium
GAGTATAGAGCACACCCCAAAGCGGGGGTACCTTGAGAGAGATTTCCTTGTGCTGACCAGAGACACAACGAAATCTCTCCGGGACACTCTCTGCATACACAAACAGACGCCGATTTTCATCATTTCGGGTGCCGCGAAGCGGCATGAAGGACTCCAAAGCAAAAACAAACAAAAATGGGACAGCAATAACTTCCCCGTTCCACGGCCTGGGACAGATTTTCCCATCTCTCGGGTCATCTTGTTTTCGATTTCGATTTTTGCTATGAACTTCGCCCGCGGTCTGGGGAACCGTCAAATTTCTACATTTCCAAAGACACAACTTCGAACAAACAACTCCACTCCGAACACGAGCGAAATCGTGAATGGGTGGTTTTGAATCACGAGGGTTTCGGCTTCCTGATGCCGACCTTTCGTTCTCAAATTCGTGAGGTCATAGTCCCGACCACCCCAGTGCGTCGGACGAGGTGCTTCACGTTTGGAGGTAGGATTCCATGTGGAAGTGGCTGCGATCCCAATTCACCCGAAAACCAAATTTCCAACGCCAGCAGGCGAAACGCAATGAGCTGCGCCTAGAGGAACTGGAATCCCGACTCACACCATCGTGGAGTCAATACGAGGTGTACGCCGTCACGCTCATCAACGAGATGCGCGAGAATCCGGTTGGTTTCGCCGAGGAACTCCGGCAGCTCTACCACGATAGTTCCTACGTCTCGAGCCACGGCATGCGCGGCGACGACCCCATCTGGCAAGACATTCGGGCCTTCATCGACCGGGCCGAACAAGAAGGCCACTGGCAGAGCGGTTTCAACGGCACCGACGGAACGTCCTTTCTGAGCGTCATGCAACAGCTGCCCTCGACACGCGGACTCGCGATGGTCCTGGACCTGCACGAGAGTGCCGAATTTCACAACGAATGGATGCACACATACGGCCAACTCACGCACACGAGTTTTGCTCCCGGCGACAACCCGACTCGAACGCCCATACCGTGGCTTTCGTATGGCGGAAACGCTCCGTACGACACCTGGTACGACAACATTTCACGGGCCGAGAACATAGCCGCGGGCGAAGCTTCCACGCACCTCCAGGCGGCCTACGACAGTGGACAAATCTCGACGTTCGAATACAAGACGCGGATCGTCTACTTCGACACGGTCGCCTACATGCTCGAAGCCGACAACGTCGACGTGGCGCATCCTTGGGGACACCTGCATAATCTCGCGACCGAGGATCCACTCGTCGGCGATGCCGCGGGAGTCGGCGTCTTCAATGCAATCGGCGTGGACTACAATTTCTACACCAATAATTCGCAGATGCTCTCGACCCAACATTTCGCGTGGCACGAGGACACGACCTACGCTTCCGGGATCATCTACCAGGACGTCAATAACAATGGCTTCTACGATCCGGGCGAAGGGTTGAAGGGAAATCTCACGTGGTCGATGGGATCGGATAGTGGTGTGCTGGACCTTGGGCCATACGGCGAATTTACCAAGGACTTCGACGTCGGCCCAAGTGGAATTCCTCTCGGCACGGAGGTGACTATCACGGCAACCTACGGCGGTCGTGAAGTCGCACGCTACACGTTCGAACTCGACAAGGGGAATCAGTGGATCGAGTTCCGGATGTCGCCGAGTTTTGGTTTCGTCGAACGACTCGGCGAAGGAGGCGGAAACCCGACCGTCCAACCGGACGTCTTCGAGACGCCGGGCAACAACGCCTGGCAAGAGGCCGTGGATCTTGGCAACATGGCGGCCAACAACCCGAGTTCCGGCGCGGCTCACGGATTGTCCGTCCATCAAACGGGCGACACCGATTGGTTCCGCTTCGAACTCGCGAGCCAGGGGACCGAATCCGATCGCATATTCCTGGGCTTTGACCAGACAGAAGGCGACCTCGACGCCGTTTTGTATGTCCTCGAACCAGATGGCACATTGACGGAAGTCGCGGAAGGAGACTCGACGACCGACAACGAAATCATCTCGCTCAAGGATCTGGACGCTGGTGTCTACTACCTCAAGGTCTTCGGATACAACAGCGCGACGAATTTCTACACGCTCAAGCTCGATGCGTTGTTCGAACGCGATGCGGCGACGCAGAGTACACTCGTCCCACATCTGCAAGCTATTTATCAGTTTCAGGCCGCACCAAGCGACCACTTTAACTCACTCGGGGCACAAGAAAAATGGTTCCATGATCAATACGGCAACTGGTTCGCCATCACGCCCGACGGTGGCATCTACGAATGGATCGAAGGAAGAGTCGAGGATAACGTTCGCGTCGCGACGGTCGACGCAATGGTTTATCACGACTTGAATATCTTGTTCGGCGCGGACACGTCCAAGGTCAGCCTGCTCGAAGCTTATCGTGAGGTGTTCGCCTTCCAGAAGGTCAATGACAACTATTCGTACAACGCCTTCGGGTTCCAGGAGCGCTGGTTCATCGACCGACATGGGCGGAACTTCTTCATCACGTACAACGGGCGTATCCACCAGTGGAAAGGTAAGTCCCGAGAGAACACGGTCGTCCGCGGCCAGCTGACGAACAACATTCACTATCAGGATCCGCGACTACTGTTCGTGGCTTCCAGCAGCACGGTCTCGGTGGAGTTGGAATTCCAACTGGCGCTGCTCGAAGGGACTTTTGGCTTTCAAACGACGACGGATTTTCAGTTCAACGTCCATGGTCGTCGCGAAAAGTGGTTCAAGGACTCGCAAGATCGCTGGTTCGCGATCACGCCCGACGGAGCACTCCGGCGATGGGACGGATCGAGTCTGGCGACGAGTCCGCGGTTGTTGTATTTGCCGCAACTTGTCTATGACCGACCGGAATTGCTCATCGAAGCCGACGGAGAACTCGCCTCGGGCTCACCCACGGCATACTTCCAGTCGCTCTACGGCTTTCAGCGCGCGACGTCGTTTTACATCAACTCACAGGGGATGCAAGAGAAGTGGATCAAGGACCGACACGGCAGGTGGTTCGCGATCACGCCCGACGGCAGCTTGTATCGGTACGAAAACGGTAGCCTCCAATCGAGTTCGAAAGTTGGCGAACTCGATCCGATCGTCTACCGACTCCCGAGCTTGTTGTTCCACGCGCCCGTCCGACTCGCAAGTAAGATTCGCACGGCCCTGGGAGTCCTCCGGCGCGTCCACGGATTCCGATTTTCTAATTCGTATCACGAGAACTATTACGGCCAGCGCGAACGGTGGTTCAAAGACCGAAACGACGACTGGTACTTCATCACGCCCGACGGCAAGATCCGCCAATGGGACGGCACGAGCTTTGATACGAGCACAGTCGTGGCACAAGTCGCCCCTGCCGTTTACGACATTCCGGACCGGTTATTCAACGCCACCCAGACACTGCCTAACAGCGAGTTGATGCAACTCCAGGGACTCCAACGAGACTTTGGATTCCGGCTCAAGGTGCAGTATTATCAGAACCACCTTGGCCAGGAAGAACGTTGGTTCGTCAATCGCGCCGGCGACTGGTTCTTCATTACCTCCGATGGGACCATCCGCGAATGGGACAAATCGGGCTTCGATACGAGCGATGTCGTTGCCCAGGTCGACCCGCTCGTCTACGATGACCCGACGTTGCTGTTCAAAGCCCAGGCTAGTTTCTCTGCCGAGACTCAAGCGCTCATCGCTGAACTCAAGACGCAACTCGGATTCGAGTTTGCCGGGCGGTACTACTTGAACTCGTATGGTGCCGGAGAAAAATGGTTCCGCGACCGGCAGGGGAGTTGGTATGCACTGTTGGCCAATGGCAAAATTTATCGCTGGAACGGATCGCGAAACATTGCGTCGGGCGAGCTCGTGGCCGAACTCGATGGGTTGGTGTATGACGATCCGAGCGTGTTGTTTGCGTGAGATGGGCCGAGCTTTTGAGTTGAGCGTTTTTGCCGGACGTGTTTTGAGAATGCGAATGAAATGAGTATCCGTTTTTTCTGGTGGTGCTATTGGATCCGGAAGAGTC
>CAYYUU010000852.1:0-3970 GCA_964474955.1 uncultured Alcaligenaceae bacterium
CCAGCCTGGATGTTCGTAAAGTGTTCGGGAACGAAGTCGGGAGGGTTGTCGAGGTTGATTCTCAGGAAAACTCGGCTGTCGACGATGCTCACGGGTTTGGGGGCTGCACGCACGAGCTGCCGCTCGTTGAGCGGCGAGGCGTACGTGTAGAAACCGATGACCTTGAACGAATCGCCCGGATACCGTCCTCGAATCAGTCCCTGGAGAGCCATCACGACTTTCTTGGCGTGGTAAAACTTGCCGTAGCGGCTCATGGAACCGCTCATGTCCAACAAGAGCACCGTCGCACACGCCGTCTGGTATTCGGTTTCGTGGACTACGAAATCCTCTTCGGAAATCTTCAATGGCGTTTTCGGGCCTTGGCGGACGACGGCGTTCTTGATCGTCTCGTGCAAGTTGAGGTTGGATACGGGATCGCCATATTCATAGGGTTTGTTGTCTTCGTGGCGGACTTGGCCGGTCCCTTTGAAGTCGCTCTCGTGTTTGCCGATGGCATCTTTGCGAGTGATCTGGAAGAGTTCGTCAAGGGCCCGCGTTTCCATCCGCTTGATGCCCTTGGCGGAAACAACGATGCGGCCCTCTTCGTCTTCTTCGAGAAAGCCTTCACGCAGCAACATCTGAAGGATGTCGTTATCCTCTTCGTCCATCCGTTCGAGTTGGCGGAGGACATATTCGCCGTGTTGGAGAAGGTATTCGGAAACTTTGTCGAAGGCATCTTCGGCAGAAAGGGGGACGAATTCTTGAGAACCGTCCCATTGCGAATATTCAAAAATGGCCATGTAGCAATCTCAAGTCAGAGGGAACAGGGGACAGAAAGACGAGAATCTCACGCGAAGGTGCGAAGAAAGAAAAGATTGTTTTCCTTGTTCCATTCGCTTCCCATCAACTCTCCAGGCCAACGGCCTGGCCTAGGCAAATGTCCGGGCCTTCGGCCCTTTGCAAGCGGACTGAATTCGACGGAGTTTTCTGAAACGAGATTTCAAGGGGACTTTCCTTTTCTTTCTTCGCACCTTCGCGCCTTCGCGTGAGATTCTTGTCTTTCTGTCCCCTGTTCCCTGTTCCCTACTCTTGTCTCTAATCCAGCTTTCGACTCAGGCAAACGACGGTGATATCGTCATGTTGCTTTTGGCCTCGGGAATACTCCCGAACGGCCTTGACGAGGCGTTCTCCCATTGCCGGTGCCGTGAAGGGTCCTGGCTTCAAGGCTTTGTAAACACCTGGCATGTCGAACTGGGTGCTCTCGTCGTCGCTTCGGGGAGCCTCCGTCACGCCGTCGGAGAACATGACGAGGGCGTCACCAGGTTCCAGGGAAATTGTCGCCTGCTCGTAGACATAGGGAGCCAGGATGCCCAAAGGAAGGCCGGCGATGTCGCGGTCGACTGCCTCGGTGAGTTCTCCCGTCGCGTGGCGATAGATCACCGGCGGCAAGTGCCCCGCGTTCACGATCGTCGCGCAGTGTTCTCTTGGGTCCAGCATGATCGCGCCCAGAGTCACGAATTTGTCGATTTCTCCGGCGTCCTGGCAGAGTTCATTGAGTTCGCTGACGGCTTCGGCCAGGTCTTTTTTCGTCAACAGGGAGAATCGAGCGTCGGAACTCACCTTGGCCATGAGCAGAGCCGCCGAAACGCCTTTGCCCGCCACGTCTCCCAACATGACACCGAGTTTGCCACCAGGCAGGTGGATGAAGTCGTAATAATCCCCGCCAACGTCCAGGGCGGCTTCGTAATACGCGTAAAACTCGTACCCGTCGATGTTCGGGCGTTCTTTGGGAAGAAAGCTCAACTGGACTTGGTGGGCCAGTTCGAGGTCCCGCACGAGCGCCGCTCGGGACACTCGGTCGAGGTGCATGTTGGCGTTGTCCAGAGCGATGGCCGCCTGATACGCCACCGCCGTGAGCAGCATCAAATCGTCTTTGGTAAACTTTTTCGCCCGGTCTTGTGTGTCGAGCTGGATGACGCCAAACTTTCGCTCACTGCGAGGCGCCTGCAGGGGCACACACATGACACTTCGAATGCGGTAATCCGAGATACTCTGGCTCAAATTGAACTGACCATCGGCCCCGGCGTCTTCGGTCAGATACGCTTGTCCAGTGTTCAGACAGTTGCGGACGATCGTTCGACTGAACCGCGGGGAGTCGTCGTTGTCCCGTCGTGTCCGCGTCACTTGAGGCATGAGCGTGTCGCTCGCTTCTTCGTAGAAGATGACGAAGCACCGGTCGGCCTGTTTGAAAACTTCGAATAACTTCTGGACGACTTGGGGCAACAGAGTTTCCAGATCGAGCGTCTGGGTCAACTCCGAAGTGATGCTCAAGAGGAACTTGACTTTGTCGGAATCTTGAGTCTCGAGCAGACTCGATGCGTTGGGAGTGAACGTCGCGACCGTCGAGGGGTCGCCGGCTTCCGGAGGGTCCGGTTCCTCGCGGGTGGGCCGGAGATTCTCGGGCAAAGGGGGACGTTGGTTGGAGTCGTGGAAGACAAAGACGTTGTCGCAAATCCGAATTTTGTCGTTGTCGGAGAGGCGAACGGGAACCTCGGCCTCGATGACTTGATCGTTCACGTACGTTCTGTTGCGGCTCTTCATGTCCTCGACGAACCAGCCATCCTCCCGCTGCGCAATCCGGGCATGGGATCGACTGACGGCCCCACCCATGATGACAATGCCGTTACCGGTGTCGCGTCCCAGGATAATTTCTCGGGTCCCAAGATCAATTCGATCGCCTTCGTCGTATCCTCGGATTCCGTCCGGTGTGCGTTTGAGGATGGTAAGCGACGCCATCGTTGTTCCCCCAGCCTGGCCGGTTACGTCAAGCAAACAGCGTTGTTTGTGGGTGTGTATGAAACTACCCGACAGTTGGTTGATCGAGGAGTTGTGCGAGTTCTTTGGGCTGTAACTTGTTGTTTCGCCGTCAAACGGATTGAGCCAGTTGACGTCGGAAAAATACCTTTTGAGGCGAATCGACAGTTTTTTCCAAAGTATCAAAATTCTAGCCAACCGTTGACCGCCTTTCAAGTTCACGTGTTGTCTTCCTCCCCTCGACGTCAGGTCGAACGGGTGCTGAAAGAATGTTCAAGGGCACGAATCGCGTTGTTCCAAAAGGAAGGAGAACCAAAGGAGGTTCGCAGTACCAGGACGGTCGGGAAGTGTTTTGCGGCTTGCTCAGCGATATTGCCAGGTCCGGCGGTTGAAGCTGCGTAACCACCGAGGGTCCAGGTATTCAAACGTTCCGCTTCCGTCGTCCCACGTCAAGACCCCAACCGATCCCTCTTCCGCGCTGCCTCCCTTGTTTCGAAGTTCGAACCCTCCCAGATGGAAAACCTGCGTCCTCCCAAAGTCCCCGTCGATTCTCTGAGGCGACTTGTGGTAGTGGCCAAAGAAGGCGAACGCGGGTTGTACTGCACTTATGATATCGGAGATATCTGCACTGCCGGCCTCGGGGAAAATCGCGTCTCGTGGACAGTCGTGGGAGAGCAAAACGTCGAAATCCGAACAGGCCAACGAGACCGTCGCCTTGTGCTGGATGCGTGCGAGTTCCGGAGTCTTGGGTCGGGCTCGCGGGGCCTCGTAATCAATCCCCCAAAGCGCACCAACCCGAAGTGGTCCGGGCACCGTCTCGACCCTTCCGTCTGCAACACAACGAACCCTACAATAATGATCTACCACAAAACTATTCGCGTGAGGTCCCGCCGCCGTTCTTTTCGCCAAAAGTTCTTGATGGTCTTCGTGGTTTCCGGCCGTGAACCAAATCGCCTCGGGCGGGTTTTGTTCGCCATAGAAGATTTCGTCGGCCTCTTCGCTCGGCTCTGACACCAGCAGTGTCCCGAGTTCCAACGGGTCTTCTCGGGCGTGCCGTAACGTAGCTTTGTCGAGCCGCGACGTATCGGGATAATAGCCCAGGTCGCCGACTTGCAGCAGACCCGTCACGACCGTGCTCACCTCGCGTTCCCAGGCCATCGCCAGCTTGAACGCCGGG
>CAYYUU010000853.1:0-3966 GCA_964474955.1 uncultured Alcaligenaceae bacterium
ACGGCGAAACCACGACCCGGCCTCTACGAGTTCTTGGAGTTCTGCCACGAACAGTTTGAGCGAGTCGCGATCTACACGACAGTCGAAGAAGCCGATGCTCGTGAGATCATGGAAGGCTTAGCTCGCGCGGGACTGGCGCCCACGGCGCTTGTGGAGCAATTGGAATATATCGACTGGAGTGGTGAGTATAAGGATCTGAGATTCGTCTCGAATGCGAGTCCGGACGAGATTTTGTTCGTTGATGATGACGCCGGGTGGATCCCTCCCGATCAAAAAGAACGGTGGATTGCGATTGAGCCGTGGGACGGTGATCCGGATGTTGAATTGAATCGAGTGCGAGAGATTTTAGAGAGACGGAGAGTTGAGGGTTGAAAGTTGTTATTGGCTTTTGGCCGAAGGCCAAGCTCAAGGTAGCATGGTCAGAATGGCCTGGTAGCAAGACGCATCACAAACCTCTCGTGTTTCTTCGCATCTTCGCGCCTTCGCTTGAGAGTCTGATCTGTCCCTCAACCCTCAACTCTCAACTCTCGACTCACTACGCCTACGCCGGAACAGCTTCCAAGTTTGCATCCAAGAACGACTGCAAATCTTGTTGATTGACGAGCGGTTCGCCGGGAGCCACGTTATCGAGTCGTCCGTCGTGCAACCACGCTTCGAGTAGATCGACGAGCGAGAACAACTCCTCGAACGAATCGACGACGAAGAGCAACGGCTGATAATGGTCGATCTCGAAGTATTGGTTGATGACCCATTCGAGTTGCAGTGGGTAGCGCTGGACTTCCGGGGCTTCGATGCAATATTCCAGCTCTCCGATGGAACTCAAAAGACCGCTGCCGTAAGCCTTGAGCTTTCCGTCTTCTCGCATCAATCCAAATTCTACCGTAAACCAGAACACCCGGGCCATCGCTTTGATGTTGCTTTCGACGCACCGAATCAACTTGTCGCGATCGGTCCCACTCATTTCTTGGGCACGCTGCGCGGCTGCGCGGGAGACTTCGCCAAATCGAACCAGGACGTCCGAGAAACGCCGGTCGGTGTGCATCGGAACGTGGCCCGCGACGTCGTGGAAGATGTCGGGCTCGGGTAGATAATCGAGAGTCTGCCCGTCGCGAATCGTGATCGTCGTTGGAAACTCCCGCGTTCGGATGCAATCGAAGAAGACGTAGGCCGGGACGTAGCCTGAAACGGCCTTCGCCATGAACCCGCTCAAAGGCGCCAGGTAGCGGTTGAAATCTTCGAGCCGAGGGATCCGTTCGGGACTGAGTTTGAGAGTTTCGACGCCTTCGAGGAATCGCTTGTTGGCGTATCGTTCCCAAAGCGGTCGGATGCGTTCGTAGAGCCGACGCCAGGTATTTTGGTTGTCTTCGTTATACAACTCGTACGGCTGCTGGATGAACAACTCCCCAGACGCCTGAGCTTCTTCGATGAACGGAGCTTTTGTGGTCGTCAATCCGTGGGGATTATTGTGGGGCGTAAAGGCAGGATCGGTCTTATCGGTATTCATATTGGCTTCACCTTTCGATGGATGTGAGTGGAGCAAGCCAAGCGGATCGTTCGCAACTGATCAAAGAATTAATTATACAAGAGAAACATGGTGTCGGTAAAACGACAAACCATTCCTCTTCCCTCCTATTTCATTCTAAGCGAACGGGACGATGAAGTTTGCCGTGCCGTGGGGTTCTGCGAAATCCAGGCGCTCTATTTCGGTTGGCAAATCTCCCACGTTTTTCCGTTCGTGACGATTGCCCATCAAAGCTTTTCTCTGATTTTTTCTTCCATCGGAGAACTTCTCCGTCCTTGGTTCGACCAAACAAACGGGTGCGGTTTTCGCCGTGATCCTCGTCACCAAGGCATCCGGACATTTGCGCAGCCGCTAGAAATCGCACGACAGGAACAAGCACCCGGTGAGTCGGTGTTTCCTCGGAAAAAATGGTTGGAGCAGGTTCGTCTTATTTCTTAAAAGAAGTAAAAATTTTGTTGTGGGCGAGACACATGAAGATGGGAGACGAAAGGTTTTTGGTACATGAAACCAATTAGTGGTTTTTTGGACGAGTGCTGTTTACTGGCACGCAACGCGCGTTTTCCAGCCGTGGAATTGTACTTGACCTACGTTCACTGGTGTCTGGAAAGTGGCGTTCCGGTACAAGACCAATTTGCCTTCTTGGACATGTTGGAATGTCGGGGATTGAAATATCGAGAAAAGAAGAACCAGTCCTGGTTCAAAGGTATCTCGGTTTTACCCGCCTATCGCATGGTTCAGGAATAAACACTTCCACGAAACACATACATACTTCATTTCTCGAAGCAGCCACTTCTCGGACAGCGGGCGAGAAGTGGGTTAAAATTCTGTTGCCCCTCCGGCCCCCCACTTCGCCCTCATCTCTGGTTTCACGTTTCCCAGGCCACTGACGAAGCAAAACGAAAATACCGAAGCGGGAGCAAACTATCGTACTCCAAAACAGAACCAAGTCAGGCACTCTTTCATCTGGGAAACGCGACACCAAAAAACGAAAACTTCCCAAAACTTCCCCACCTATCCCAGCTTCATTTTGGCCAAGCTTTCGGTCATGGTCATTCGCTTCGTCGCGAGACCAATAGTCTCGAGCTTGCCCGAATCGAGAGATGTGTCCTTGGGGCGTAGCTCCGAGGACGGGATGGAAAGACGCGAAATGGATTTCACGAGTTCGGGGGTGCCTCCCAACCTTGCAGCCAAACGCAATCCCATGTCGAGCCGGCTCAATTTTTCCGGACCGCCCATGTGAATCAGTCCGCAGAAGTCTATCTCAATAAGTTCGAGCAAGAGCTTCGCTGCCGTAGGCATGTCGAGAGGCGTCCGCCATTCATCGTGGAAACACGTGATGGGTTTGCCTTCCCGAAGGGATTGCACCATCTGGTCGAAGAAGCGAGGCGAGTCCTTGTCCAGGCAAGGGCCGTACATGAGTGGCGCACGGACGACGATGGAGTTCGGAATTTGAACGATGCGTTCAGCTTCGGCCTTGGTCCGGCCATAAACAGAAAGGGCGTCGGGCTGGTCGGTTTCGAGGTAGTTTCCCTTCTCTCCGGAAAAGACCAGGTCCGTCGACGTGAACAGGACCTTGGCTTTCCTTCGCAGAGCAAGGCCGACCAGTCGCTCGGTCGCCTCGACGTTGACGGTCCTGGCGAGTTTCGGGTTTTCATGGCACACTCGGACCACGGCCAACGCCGCCGCGTGAATCACGACTTCGGGAGCTGCGTCCTCGAAAGCCTTGCGGCAGGCGACGTCGTTCGTGATGTCGACGACGGTAGTGGTTTGTCCAGCCACGGTCCGCTGGGCCTTGTGGCTCCAGAGAACCAACTCGTGGCCAGAGGCTTTCGCTTCGTTGGCTGCGTAGGTTCCAAAATACCCACTCGCTCCGGTAATCAACATTCGCATACCCAAACACTCCGTCAGAGAAAACTCGCGCCTGACCAGAACCTGTTCGGCGCGTCGTCGAGAGGTGGTCGGTTCGCCAGAAAAACACTCTTCCAAATCCGACCGCCCCAAGCCACCCCGACAATCGCAAACGGCAACTCTCCGAGTCGGGTCGTTCTGAAAAGACCAAAGGACTCGACTCGGGGAACGGGAAGGACATGAATGCCGGATTTTCGTAGGTGCACGCGGGCCGCGTGCACCTACGAAAATCCGGCGTGGTTTAACTGAGGGTTACAAATTGATCCCCTCCCGTTTTACCTTTGGGCGTTCTGATCCTAATACTACAGCGGGAGGACTTGCTATGTGGTGCTCCTTGACTCCTGCAAAGAAATACAACAACTGTATCCGAAACTCGATCGTTTCCTGGATCAATTCTTGTTCTGTTACGTCTTTACTCAAACCTTTCGGTTGTTGGTCGGTTGTTGCCGTGCGTTATTGACCGACCTGCCCAGAAAGACATGTGAGCCGATGGGTTTGTTCGCAGGCGTCGGCGTGCGCCCCCTCCAGCAGTTTCT
>CAYYUU010000854.1:0-3965 GCA_964474955.1 uncultured Alcaligenaceae bacterium
GATGAGTTTGCCCGCAATGCACATTCCGTTTCTTGTTCTGTTGGGCTACGTCACCAGAAAGAAGGTGCATTTTGTGGAAGATATCGGTTCCACAGAGAAGACAGGTCATACAACTATAGCTCACAACAGCGAGTGCGCAGTGATTCGGGCAAAAAATTCAAAACTGGGACAAAGCCGCAACGTTACAGTCAATAATATTATCGCCGGTACGCCTTCAATTCTTTCCGGTCGAAAACAGGGGATTTGGGTCTCTTGCTGGGCTGGGGGGAGTTCTTATAATGAAATCAGAGTCGAATTTTTGAATATTCGTAAATTGAACAGGAGATCGTGGTTGGGAATTCCTGGCCGGTTCTCAAACGACATACATGAGGCGTGGGAAGAATGCGTGATTGGTTTCGTAACGTGGTCACGGCGGTCAAGACTGTTGCCCAAGGAATGTGGGTCACCGCTTGGTATTTCCTGCAAACTTTCCGGCGCAGCACGTTTACCGAACATTTCGAGTATCCCGAGCTGCCGGTTCCGGTGAAGCCTCGCTACCGAGGTTTTCATCGGTTCGACCTCACGACGTGCATTGGTTGTGACAAATGCGCTCGAGCGTGTCCGGTCGACTGTATCTATATTGACAAGATGAAGAATCCGGTCGGCAAGGGCTTCCGGGTGAATGCCTTTGTCATCGACTACACGAAGTGCATGTTCTGTGCTTTGTGCGTCGACCCCTGCCCGGTCGATTGTATCTTCATGGGCTCGAACTACGACCTGAGTTGCTACAGCCGTGATGGTTGCATCGTGGACTTCGCTAAAGTTCCGGTCGAAACAGCGTGGGGCGAGGCGACTCTCAATCCCACGGCCGTGGCGGCTTCGAAAACGCAGGTCGATCCCGTTTGGACCAAGCCTGCGGACCCAACATCGGACAAAGCGAAGGCGTAAACCCGAGTGATTGATCCTTGCTTACGCTTCGATTGGTCTTATACCAACCCGAAGCGCAAGCGAGGACTTGAGCGAAGCGGGAAACATCGCTTCAGGCGTTTTCTCTCGTAACGCCCAGATCCTCGCTCGTGCTTCGGGTTGGTGTAAAGACATCTTCGCTCGCGCTTCGAAGTTGGTATGAAACCGAACCTCAGAAACCACGAGCGAAGCATTATACGATAATTTCAAAAGGTTCTCCGTAGCTTCTCCATTGGATAAATCCCAAGATGCCAGCACTTGTCGTTTATATTGCCATTTTTGTCGCCCTCGCGGTCTTCTTTCTGTTCATCCATTTGTTGGCGGGGAGCCTCCTTCGTCCGAATTTGCCGGAAGAAGACAAGCTCACGATTTACGAATGTGGTGAACCGACGATCGGAAGCGCTTGGATTCAGTTTGATTTGCGGTATTACGTCGTGGCGCTCTTGTTCGTCATCTTCGACGTGGAGGTCGCATTCTTCTTCCCGTGGGCGATCGTCTTCGGGAAGGCGAATGACATCGCCGATTCTCGACCCGAACAAGCGGCGAAAGTGCAGCAGATTAGCCAAAAACTGGTGCCGCAGAATTTGCCGAAGCCGAACGTGGATTCGCTCAACAAGGAGTGGCCCAAGACTCTGGAGACCGAAAACGCCGACGGCTCCAAAGAAGTCACGCCCAAAGCTAAAGAAACCGCCGAAGAAGTCATTGCGGAGGGACGCACTCTGGCTTGGGTTGCGTTCTTCGACATACTCGTGTTCTTCGGGGTGCTGCTTGTGGGGTTCGCGTACCTCTGGAAACGCGGGGACATCAACTGGGTCCGCAGTATGACGAGTGCGCCGACAGAACAGGAACAAGCGACTGGTCCGCCAACGACTTCTCAAGGAAAGACAGAAACTCCCGGAGTGCTTGTTGGTTCTGGGGCGAGTTGACGATTATAAATAGATATAGATACGATGGACGTGAGCTACTAGCAGTTTTCTTCGCATTATTCAACGGAACGCTATCGGTTTTGATGGCAACGAGGAGATAGAAATATGGGTTGGGCTGAAGGCCGCTTTGAAGACATGGTCTTGACGACCACGATCGAACAGGGCATCAACTGGGCTCGCGAGTCGAGCATGTGGCCGATGACGTTCGGGCTTGCGTGTTGTGCCATCGAGATGATGGCGTCGGGCGCTTCGCGTTACGACATCGACCGATTCGGTGCTGGTGCGTTTCGGGCAACGCCGCGACAGGCCGATTTGATGATTGTGGCCGGGACGGTCAACTTCAAGATGGCAAGTCGTGTGCGTCGTTTGTATAACCAGATGCCCGATCCGAAATTTGTGATCGCGATGGGTGCTTGCACTTGCGGTGGCGGTCCTTACTACAAATATGGTTACAACGTCGTGAAGGGCGTCGACCTCGTTGTTCCTGTCGACGTCTATGTTCCCGGTTGCCCGCCGCGACCGGAAGCCCTTCTCGAAGGGTTGATGCGAATTCAAGACAAAGTTCGAGGCATGAAGTCGTTGACCAAAGGACAACCCGTCAACGTACCGATTCCGTCGCGAAGTGGTTATGTGATGTTGCCGCCGGAACTTGGTGGCGACGAAGAGGATCAGCAAAAAGCTGCCGAGATGGCCTTGGCTTTCGCGAAGAAAAATAAAGAACTCTCGACGCCAGCGAAGAAGTAGGGTGGGCCGGTCCCACATTGATGAATCTCTCAACGCACTAGACAACCAACTGCCCCTCATCCTAAATCCTTCTCCCCACTTCGCGGGGAGAAAGAAGCCAAAAAAGGGCGACGAGTTCAAAGTCTTTCTACCCGCTTGCGGGGAGAAGGATTTAGGATGAAAGATTTTACTCTGGCCTGCCACTGAGTTAATTCCATATGACATCTGCCGAAATTATCGCCCGTCTCGAACAACAGTTCAACGACCGCATTCAAGAGAAAAACGAAGACGCCCTCGACCCCTACGTCGTCGTCGGTGCCGATTCTTTGCACGAAGTTTGCGAGTTTCTGAAAGATGATCCGCAACTGCACTTCGACATTCTCAATTGCATCAGCGGAGTCGATTACCTCGAAATCGACCCCAAGAAAAAGGACAAGGCCGGGTTCGATCCACATACGGAAGTGGTCTATCATCTATCGAGCTTCAAGCACCGACATCGATTTGTTGTGAAGGTGATTTTGCCTCGCTGGGAAGACGACACGCCGGGACAACTCCCGGAAGTGCCTTCGGTCGTGGATCTCTGGGTTGGCGCGGACTGGCACGAACGCGAAGTCTACGACTTGAGCGGAATCAACTTTGTCGGTCATCCAGACCTGCGGCGAATCCTGTTGGCCGAAGACTGGGAAGGTTATCCGCTCCGCAAGGACTACGAATTTCCGCTCGAATATCATGGCATCCGAGGACGTTGATTGTTTTTCAAAGTCCCTCGCCCCGCTTGCGGGGAGAGGAATTTAGGGTGAGGGGCGCGGATTCCTCGAATTTCCAAAGCACAAGTGCGCAAGCCAATTTCTTAGACGCCCTCACCCCAACCTGACCCCTTTCTCTGCGAAACACCACAATGGCCACCGTTCAAGATAAACAAGACCAAACAATCGTCGAGTTCGACGTTCGGACCGACGAAATGCTCGTGAACATGGGTCCCCAGCACCCGAGTACACACGGCGTGTTGCGACTCGTACTTCGGACCGATGGCGAAGTCATCTCCGAAGTGACCCCGCACCTCGGCTATCTTCATCGGTGCGCCGAGAAGATCGGCGAGAACGTCACGACCATTCAGTACATCCCATATACCGACCGGATGGACTATCTCGCCGCCATGAACATGAACATGGGTTACTCAATGGCGGTCGAGAAACTCTGTCAGATACAGATTCCCGAAAAAGCCCAGGTGATTCGTGTCATCATCTGCGAGTTGAACCGAATTGCGAGTCACCTCGTGGGGATGGGAGCGTATGGTCTGGACCTTGGTACGTTCAGTCCGTTTCTTTATGCGTTTCGCGAACGCGAAATGATATTAGACCTCTTTGAAGA
>CAYYUU010000855.1:0-3961 GCA_964474955.1 uncultured Alcaligenaceae bacterium
GACCGACTCTTGGGTTCGTAATAATACCGGATGAGAAAATCGTCGGCGTGGAAGGGAAGGTTCTCACGAATCTTCTTTTGGGTGGCAGGCGTTGTACTCTGCCAAACGAGATTCTGCTCATCGGGTGGGAGGCCTGGCGTCTGCATCGTCTGCGGCAGGATTGCAAATTGTGCCCGGAGGGTTGGAAAGGGGCCCGCCGTCCCTTGCCAAAGATGGCTTTGCAAAGCGAACTGGCCGAGAACAGCCACCGCAAGACACACGACCACCACGAACAGGTCCTTCCTTCCGGCTTGGGGCTCCGGGACCAAATCGCCGTTTGATTCACGAAGGGCGTTGTCTCGCTGCTCGGTCGTTGATGTTTGTGCTTCACCTTGCCCCCTTGCGTTCGGGAGGGAGAGCCACTTCAAGAACATGCCCGTCATAAGGAAAAGAGCAAGCCCCAGCGGGAGCGTGATCGTCCCGGGGATGTGGTGCAGCCAGGTGTCGGCCCAGTGGGTCCCAAAATATCGCATCCCAATGGCCATCAACACGACGCGAAGGATGTTCGCCAAGATGGCGACCGGGAGGGCCGAAACGACGAAGACGACACAAGCCCAGCGTGGGACGCGAGACATTTTCCGAAAGACAAACGCCAGCACACTCCCGAGAGCGAAAAACGCAATCAGTTGCCGCAACCCACTGCACTGATGCGCCACATGTAGTGGTCCTTCGACTCCGGCCAAGAGTAACGCATTGCCACGACGATAACACACGGAGAAGACGTTGAGAATGGCCGAACTACCCTGCGCAACGACGTCTTGCAGCCACATCGACATTGCGCTCGTCCACGCCGCCGGAAGAGGGAACATGAAGAACAGAAATAGTGTGGGAAAGAGAAAATGATTTGCCCAGCGTCGACCGCCGAGCGCGATGGCCGTCCCACGAAGCACTAACACCAACGCCAGAAAATCCAACATCGGCCAAACAAACAACAAACCGAGTCCGTGCAGCAGGCAACCGAGTCCCAAACATACTCCGCCGGAAAACGGTTCGGCTTTCAGTGGAGGTAAGTTGGTTTGGCGGTAGACCCACGCGGTAAGGAACAGACTCACCGGAAAGACAAGAAACCCATGCGAGTAACTCGGATCGAGCCACCACATTTTTGCGAGGGGAACGATCTTGGGCAAAAACAGGAGCAACAACCCCGACGCCAAGGCGACGCCCGCGAAGATTGGAAAAGTGGAGTTGTTCCGACTCGGACAGTTTGGTGCTGCGGTCATGGTGCGTTCGGTGTCTTCGATCGGAGGGGGAAACTCAGATATCGGGAACTAAGCGGCATCATGAACGAGCAGGCGCTGGAACGGGAAATTGATACGTGTGTTATTTTGAGGGGTGTTGTTTGTCCGTAGAACAGGCATCTTGCCTGGTCGAACTTTTCTCAGAACAGGTCCCCAGAGTTGCCTGCAAGAATTGCACAGCAACTCTCCAATCCAAAAAACACTCCTGCTCTACGGACAACACTCAAATACGACACTCAATTCTTTACGCGTGTCTTACTCGTTCAGAATCGGGAATTACATATACATTGGCCAGAAGTAGGCTAAAAATAATCGATTCGACAGCTTCGTTACGCCCTTCGTTTTCGGCGAACAAAGCCAAGGCCGATCCCGGCGCCGCCAAAAAGTCCCCAAAGGAGGAAAGTAGCAGGTTCCGGAACGGCCGTGATTCCGATATTCGATAAAATGAAATCCGCTCCTTCCTGCGGAGTCGAATTGTTCAGTTTGACTTGAACTTCGGTAATGGAATTGAGATCGACATTGCCATTCGTGGCCGTGAAGTTCGTGAGCGGCAAGACCACGACCTTAGGAGTGGAGGAACTGGAAAACGCCGTGAGCGTGAATTCGACCGTGGCGACATCGCCGTCCGAATCTTTGAGGCTAACTTCGTTGTGGAAAGGGCCATCATCGACAAAATTGAAAGCGAAGTCGAGAGAGTCCCCGGCGGCAGCAAAATCCTGGGCCGAGAATGTGTAGGTCAAAGTCGTCGTTAAACTCGTGGAGCCCGAACTGACACGCAAGGTACCTTGCGGAGCACCAGCGGAGAATGGGCTACTCGTGTCCGGATAACCGATCCGGATGACATCGCCGGGCGTACCGAGATCGACATTCGTACCCAAGACCCTTGTTCCCAAGATCGAACTGTGCGTGCTCGTCAGGAGAGCAGGGTTCGCAGGAGTTACAGGATCATCGTCGAACCGAACAGCCGGAGATGGGGATGAAAAGCTGTCGATAAGAAGGTCGGCAAGGACAATTCTTGGTGATAGCAAAAGGCCGAAAACAACCAAGAGTGGAATCCACCCCAGTCTCATTCTCCAATGAGTCATGTTCGCTCCTTCCGTGAAACGGTTTATTCAAAGTGGCAAACGAACTCGTCTGCCCAAATGTATTAATTTCTCACACCCCTGGCAACTTCAGCACTCGTCTGAGTGTGCATCCAATTATATAGCAACCAAACAGGGACGATAGTAGTTATCGGATTTGAGCTATTACGATATTATCAATCACAGAAACAAAAAATCGATAGATACTATTCATACCATGACAAAAGGAGGAGAAACACGCAATAGGAGTCTGAAAAAATTTACAAGGGGCATTTTATCCAGCACACCAATTCGCATTTGTTCGGAACAGGCAAAATGCCTGTTCTACGGAATTTGTCCAGCAATGGGCGTCTATAACATGAATACATAACAGCGAAAGAGTTGTTTGTTTGATCGTCGGACAGTTTTCTAACCTGTCCATTCAATTCTTGGACGTTTTTGCAAACCTATCCAAGCACCCTATTTCCCATCAAAGGGGACGTTTTCGAATCGCGATCAACAGCCGCGTACGTGAATCACGTTTTTTTGGGGAACGACTTTCGTCGATCAGGACCAACCAATCCTCGCTCTTTCGGAGTTGCTGAGCCAGCCGGGGCCAGAGCATCGGTTCGAAAACGACCAAATTTACCTGATACGACTTCAAGTGCGTCTGCCATTCCGTTTCTCCGCGAGCGATCTGGAGATGTTTCTGCCAATGATCCTCGGAGAACAAGTGGGCGTGTGAGTAAACCACCAACGGCGTTTCGTTGGGCAACTTCCAAAGTAAATAATCGGCCACCGATTCGCTCGCCCAGATGTGCCCCTTGTATGCGTTATTCGGATAACCACATTGCTCGAGTGCGGCTTGGAGTTGGCTCGGATTTCCCCATTGAGTGCGCCCCGGATTTCGCACTTGCCAGGCGAGTCGCCAGGGCGTCGCTCCGGACAAAGCCCTGCCCAGGTTCGTCGGGTCGCCACGTAAAACCCACGCCATCGCCGGAGACCACATGATAGCGACACACACAAAACCCAACGCGAACAAGGCGTTCCGAACTTTGGTCCGCGAATCCGTGGCTTCCTGTTTCCACGACCATCGGGAACCAATCGCTTGCCACAGCGGCAGGACGATCCACGGCAACACCATCACCCACCAACCCATCATCCGTTGGGACAGCAAAGGCGGAATTGCAAAACCAACGGTCAAGAACCATTGCGTTGGGGCCAGCCAACGAGAGCTGAAGATTTGTGACACGACTATCAGACCCACAGCCACGAGCCAACCCAGATGGCCCCCCGTTCTTTGCGTGAAGTCGAGCGGAGCCCATTCTTTCATCGTTGCAATGTTCGCGTTTTGCGACACGTGAGGAATCTTCCACAGCAGCAGCGGCCCGTGCGGATTCAATAGCGACACTGCGACGATAGATTGAAATATGCCCATCCACATGGGATTGACACCACTCAAAATGGCATCAACCGCGGTGTGTCCTAACACCGTCAAGACACCTACCAGCGCCAGCACCGTCATTGCTTTAAAGTTACCGTATTTGGGTTTTATCAGCACCCAAATTGTCAAACACATAGGTAACCGGTGCACCACTACGGCCACCCCAAGAGGCCTATCGT
>CAYYUU010000856.1:0-3960 GCA_964474955.1 uncultured Alcaligenaceae bacterium
CGAACCCTTGATGATCTCGATTCCCTGCGGCCATTTTTCTTCCGGCTCAAAGCCAATCAACCGCCTCGTTGGTTCGAGATCATACGGGGATGTGCGAACAGGTTGGCTCGTGGCATAGACAACAGCAAACCGGGTCGTCTCCGGGGCTTGGGCGGCGCAAGCGAAAAACCGCCCTGCATCGTTCGGGCTGAGATAAAGATCTTGGGCATTTGGATCGTCTGAGATTTCTTGGACTTGTTTGACGTCGCGCGGACACCACCCGAGCCGCACGAGGATCACGCTCATTCCATATTTTTCGTGGAAAGATCGGCCCGCCGCTTCGAGAAACATCTTGGTGCAAGCGTACCACCCGCGTGGAGTCGGCATCGTGTCCGTCGTGATCGGATACGGGCCGCGGTCTCGCTGATACCAAACCGTTTGCCCTGTACTCGCAAGGATGAGTCGCTTGACGTTCGCCTTCCGCGCCGCCTCCAACAAGTTATAGAGCCCAACGATGTTTGGCGGGAATAACTTGTCCACGACTTCGTCATCAGCGACGTCATCCGGCGTCGCTGCCAGATGGATGATCGTTTCCATCCCCGCGACCGCCTCGCGGACTTTCTCGACGTCCAGGATATCTCCCACGACGAAGTCATCCAAATTCCGAGTCGGGATTCGGTCAAATCCTCGCGCCGCTGGACCGAGCGCTTTGCCAACGGCCTGGCCGATTCGTCCCGCCGAGCCAGTTATCAAGATGGTTGGTGTCATCACAAAGATTGATCCTCAAAGTCGTGAAGTTCTTGGAGTGCTCGTTCAGAGCGAGACTTCGTAATATTCCAACGCCCACTCTTTCATGAATCGGACTCGATTCGGCACAACACGATAGACAATTAGTTCAGGATTATCGATCGATCCGAGATACTGCCGGAGCAGTGGGTTGCTGTCCCAAATCTGCTGGAGAAGGTCTCGATCCTCGACGACCTCGGCGACTCCCGTGATTCGGACCTGATCGTGTTTGTCGTCGAGATAGCACACTTCCACTTTTGCATTCGCCGCGATTTCCTCCGTCTTGTGATACGACCGAAGGTTCGCGACATAGACCGTGAATTCATCGGTCCGCACGGGGGAGACTGGCCGGAGTCGAGGTTGGTCGCCGTCGACTGTCGCGAGATATGGAAATCGGTCCGCTTTGATCACGCCCAAGGCAAGTTCACGGACGCGGCTCGGATCGATCGTTTCGGGTGTTGGTTTGGTCATGGTGAATCTCGATTCTTGGAGTATCGCAAGGTTTAGCGCACCGCCCCGCCATTGATTCGAACGATCTGCCCCGTTACGAATGAGGCCGCAGGCGACACCAACCACAGAGCCGTGTTCGCCACGTCTTGCGGGGTGCCCCAGCGGTCGAGCGGAGTTTCGCGCCGGACTCTCTCTTGCCAGTACTCGGATGCTTGATCGCCCCACGCCGTTTGAATCCAGCCGGGAGCGAGACAGTTCACGCGAACTGCCGGAGCCAGCGAGAGAGCCACGCTGCGAGTAAAACCCATGATGGCGTTCTTGGTCGCCGCAAATAGTTCTCCGCTGTCGCCTTCCATGCCGGTTTCGGCTTGGTCCCAGCCCATGTTCAGAATGACGCCACGACCGTTTTCTTGCATCCGACGACCGACTTCACGCGAAAGTAACATTGTGGTGATGACGTCGACTTCCAGAAGCGTGCGGAGTTTTTCCAGGAACGACCAGTTGGCCGCTTCGCCTGTCAATGTATCCGCTCCGGCGTTATTGATCCAGATTGTAAGGCCGTCCCAAACCTCCCACGCCTCGTTGACCAGGCGGATACATTCGTCTGCTGATTTCAAGTCGGCGGTGAGGGCCACGGACTTTCGACCGAGTTTTTCGAGCTGGCTCGCAATGGGCTTCGCGGTCTCTTCGCGGCGTCCGTGGACGATGACGTCGGCACCTGCCGTTGCCAGAGCAACCGCAATCGATCGACCGATTCCGCTGGTCGAACCCGTGACGAGTGCCTTCTCGCGTTTCAAGTTCCAGGGCGTCCGGAATGCAAGCGATTCCAACATTGTCTTGGCATCGAGACCGAGTGTCGGGTGGACGACGTCCGGAGCAATTTCGGCGAGGGGTTCGAGAACAAATTGTCGTTCGTGCATCCTCGGATGCGGGACCACAAGATCTTCGTCTTCGATCACCGATTCCCCATAGAGGAGCAAATCCAGATCGATCGTTCGCGGTGCATCCTTGACGGTCCGAACGCGACCGAGTTCTTGCTCGATTATGCACATCTGGGCGAATAACTCGCGAGCCGAGATGTCGGTCTGGATTTTTACCACCGAGTTGAGGTATTGCTGTTGCCCCGGTGGTCCGCCAACGGGCTCCGTCTCGTAGACCGAAGCCCGAGCGACAACCGTAATGCCAGGCGTTTCTTCAAGACGGTGAACGGCCCGATCGAGCAACTTATCTCGATCGCCCAAATTACTTCCCAATGCCACAAATGCCGTTGTACTCATGTTCCACTGCCTATCGCAACTTACCTGACTTGCATTGTTCGGAATTTTTTCATGCCGCAGACGAAATACTTTTTTAAAAGAATCCTTCGCGGTCTTCCTCACTCTAATAATAGGAAGTGCAACGACTATGGAACGCGAAAGATATAAACACACCCGAGGTAGGTGATGACGAATAAATACAAACAAAACCAGAATCATGTTGCTTGGCCGTTGCTGCTGTTGTTGGCGGCTTTCGGCCTGTACGCGGCCCTTACGTGGTGGGACCGACAGTCTCCTCCGGCAACGGCGAAACCACGACCGGTGGCCGAATCGAGAGGGATCCAGTCCGGCGAACAGGCGACGATCGATTTGTTCCGGGAGGCCCTTCCGTCGGTCGTCCACATCAACACGAGTACGGTGCGACAAAATCAGTTTACGATGAACGTCGAAACCATTCCCTCGGGCAGTGGTTCCGGATTCATTTGGGATGACCAGGGTCACATCGTCACGAACTATCACGTGATCGAAAAGGCCGACAAGGCGACGGTGGTCTTTTCGGACAACTCAAGCTATTCGGCCCGTGTCATCAACGTCGCGCCGAAGTGGGATTTGGCGGTGCTGAAGATCAGCACTCCATTCAAGAAACTGCGGCCCATTCCGATTGGGAAATCGAGCGACCTGCAAATCGGCCAGAACGTTTACGCCATCGGCAACCCGTTTGGGTTGAGCGAATCGCTCTCGAAAGGCATCGTCAGCGGCCTCGGACGACAGGTCGAAGTCAAACGAGGTTCTCTCCTGACGGGATTGATCCAGACCGACGCGGCGATCAACCCGGGGAACTCGGGCGGGCCGCTGCTCGACAGTTCGGGTCGAGTGATTGGCGTGAACACGGCCATCTTGAGTCCTTCCGGTGCGTCGGCGGGGATCGGTTTTGCGATCCCCGTGGATGACGTTAACCAGATCGTTCCGCGGTTGATCAACAAACAACCGACCAAGCGGCCGGCGTTGGGCGTGCAACTCGTTCCCGATCAGTTGGCCCAGCGTCGATGGAACATTAAAGGTGTGATGATCTTGAACGTCTTGCCGGGAAGCCCCGCCGAAAAGGCCGGGCTCCAATCGACCCTTCAACAGGGAGAAGGAAAAGTACGTCCGGGTGATATCATCACGGCCGTCGATGGCGAAAAGGTTACTGCGGCGAACGAACTGCTCGCCGAATTGTGGAAGCACCAACCAGGCGAGAAGGTCACGTTGACAATTCGCCGCCACGGCCAGAATGAGTTGTTCAACGTGGAAGTCGTATTGGGTGAGACCGAATAGAACAATAGTCGAGAAGAACGAAATCCCAAGCGGACGTCATTTTTGGGCGTCCGTTTGCTTTTTGAGTTTGGATGCAGCAGCTTCGTCTACGAACCAAACGACATGACCCGTCGCCGGATTGATGAGTTGGGCAGGCAATCGGACGGTGTCGATCCGACCTTCGAGGACCTCG
>CAYYUU010000857.1:0-3958 GCA_964474955.1 uncultured Alcaligenaceae bacterium
TCACCATCACTTTGTAAATACCAGCGCCCAAGAGCAGAAACGCGACCACCCCGACAAGGACACACCACACGGAGAGCGGCCACCCAGTGAGACTTTCCATGCCGATCGCGGCACCTGTGATATTGCCCGCTTGGAAAGCGGTATTGCCCACACCGATGGCGAGGATGACAAGCACGATGGCGACGATTCGGAAGGGCCCGCCAAGACTTGTTCGAACGGCCTCGGACAAGCCCGCCCCCGACACCAACCCGAGACGGGCTGCCATTTCTTGAAGCACAATCGTGGCAAAGACCGCAAAGACGAGTGCCCACAACAGCGTGAAGCCATAACTGGCTCCTGCGTTGCTGGCGGTGGTGATCGTGCCGGGACCTATAAAAGCTGCCGTGACAAGAATCCCTGGGCCTAGTTTCTTGAACATGCGAATGCCTTTCGAAGGAATGTCAACGTACCACCGACCTCAACCGAATCAGGACTGTGATGTCGTTCGAAAATAGTGTTGTTCCGCCTCCAAAGATCTGATCGTAGGGAAGCACATCAAACGTCCTCGAATTCATGAAAGTGTTGCATGGAAGAAAGGACGCTTGTGTCTTCGCTTCGCCCATTCATCATGGTCGGTCGACCACAAGAAACAAACATGTCAGCGAGCACGTGGCGAGACCGTTGGCGATAATCAACACCCAGTTTCGCCACATTCGAAATCATGCCGGACACGAGTTGGCGCTGGTAGTCGCACCCCTCAAGATTGGGATCGTTCAGGTCGCCCGTCGCAACCAGGTTCTCCTGTTTGCATCCGCCGGCGCAGATGTAGCGAACCCAACATTGGGAGCACGTTGGGTTCGTGTCGATGGGGAGTCTCCAGTTCGCTACTTCTGGATTCTCTGTTTTGACGTCCGGGTCCGCAACTCGGAACTGGGTCTCACCCACCAAGCGGTGGCAAGGCATCACAGAATCGTCCGGAGAGAAGGTAAAGTAGTTCCGCCCTCCGGAGCAGAAACTCAATGCCATTTTGCCCCGGACCAACATGTCCGCAATCTCCTCGTATTCGAGGACTCCCCGGAAACGATTGTTGGATGTGAAAAACGAGGAGTAGTTTTGCGCGAACTCGGCTTGCTCTTTCAGAAATCCGGAATACATCGTCTGCGCGCCGACGGACGAACTCGATCCTCCACAGTTCATGCCGAATGTCGTGTCGGAATCGGGGAGGAGATTCAAGGAAAGAGGCAGTGCTTGGATGGCTTCCTGTTTTTCTTCCGAGACGACCCCCGGATAGATCTGGAAATAATCGAAGAGGTTCAACTCCCATAGTTCGCGTACGTTTTCCAGCAATGACTTTCCGCCTCCAACGACCGTCATTCTCGCCACCATTAGGATGTCCTCGCTTGCCCGGCGAACAACCTTGCAGTTTTCAAGAATCGTATCGAACGAACCACCTCCTCCCTTCGTGGGACGATTCTGGTTGTGAGTTTCTTGTCCCCCATCGATGGAAACAGACACCACGAAGTGTTTCTCCGCGAACAACAACACAGCCGTCTCGGGGAGCACAGTGAGGTTGGTTGAGATCCTATGGAGAAAACGAATATCGCACTCTTGTTCGACTTGTTCAGCTCGACGACAGATCTCCTCGATCCGATCCACGTTGAGCAACGGTTCCCCGCCGAAGAACTCAAATCGCACAGTCTGACTCGGAGTCACATTGTCTTTGATAAAGTCGAAAATGGGACTGACAGAATCAGTTTCCATACGCCCGGTGATTCGCCCGTAGTCACCCCCGTCGGCGAAGCAATAAGTACAATTGAGATTGCAGTAAGCCGTCAGGTTGATATTGATCGCGAGATTTGCTCCGTCTCGGAAGCTCGACTCGTCACTTCGGATAGGATTCACTTCGGATAGGAGTCCCGAGGTTGCCAATAGATTCCATTCTTCTAACTCTCCAGGGGTCATCGCATCGACGCTGTCTCGCAGACGCTCGCCCAGTGACGAGGAGATTCGGAAGACACGATGATTTCCCGTGATAAATAACAGGCAAGTGGCTTCGTCAAAGTCGACGACCTGGTAGTCTCGTTCACAATGCCAGTGAGAATACGCTTTGTTCATGGTTCACCTTGTGGTTCGGGTAGTAATCCTCGGCGAGATCTACTCGCACAAGAACTCACGAGCGATCCTCACGAGTTAATTATGGGGAGTTGGATTCCATTCCCTGTAGAAGCACTTGGGTAATGCGCTCGATCGTACACAGGCAACAAATTTACGTTCACGCCTTGGGCTACAAGCACCTGGATGCTAGTCTCCTGTGGGTGTGATTTTGACAAGATGAATCGGTGTCGGTTTCCATTGAGCCGACGTTCAAATGGCCCTAAAGCTGTATCATCCGCAAGCAACCGACAGTATTGAACCACCGACCCGTCCTCGGCATCTAGTGGGATTTCGACTTCGACGTGGCAAGAATTAATGTCGTTCCCCCAACGGAAATGAGCAGTAGAAGCGGAATGAATTTCAGTCGTTGCTGGAATATCTCCTGATATCTCTTGGTCTTGAGCAAGTTCCATGCAAGACATCTGGGCATCGAATTGGCAACTGTTGCAAAACCCATTTTCGTTGAGCCCAACGATCTTCGTGTTTAGCCCATAACGAGCTACGAGCAACGCACCACAGCCACGGCAAACTGTGTTCGTTGCGGGGCTATCGTATACATTGCCGAGATAACAATGTCGGATGCCCATCTCAAGCACCGCTTCCCGCGCGAATTCGAGCCTATCCACGGGAGTGCGGCCAACATGGGTGTACTTATAATCGGGATGGAACCGGACGAAGTGAAGCGGTACGTCAGGTGACAGATGAGTCAGCACCCACTCGGCTAGGGCTTTCGCATCGTCCACTGTGTCGTTTGCATCGGTGACCATGAGGTTACTAATTTCGACGTGCTTGCCCCGCTCGAACACCAACTTGGTCGCCACCAAGACCGGTTCCAACCAACCCTTGGAAAACTTTCGATATAACTTTGGGTCCATGGTCTTCAAGGACACGCTGAAGATATCAACAACTTCACACAACTCCTCGGCACCTTCTTTCGAAATAAAGAAAGCCGACTTGTAGAGGTTCTTCATGCCCCTCTCGTGTGCGAGGCGTCCTGCGTCGAGAACAAACTCGTGCCACACAACGGGATCGTTATAAGTCCAGGACAGTATTGACACGCCGTGAGCTTGTGCGTAGTCCACGACTTCTTCGGGTGTGTATTCGTGGACGTCTTCGGCATCCACCAACCTCGCCTGGGATGTCTTGTAGTTGTGGCAGTAGTCACAATTCATCATGCACCCGATGTTGCCGAGTGAGAGGATCGCTGCCCCTGGAGCGTAGTGGAAAACGGCCTCGGTTTCGATCGATTCGATCGTTAGTTGGGTGGCTCGTCCGTAGTTGAGTGTCACCAAACGGCCATCGACGTTCTGGCGCACGCCGCAAAATCCATATTGCCCATCACGCAACGTACAATTTCGTGGGGATAGGTGGCACACCACCTTTCCCTCTTCGGTGCGTGACCATAATCTCGCCTCTGTCGTTGATGTGTTCCAAGAAGGGGTAAAAGGCACAGTAAGTCTCCTACAGGTTGCAACTTCAATGATTGGGGGCGCAACATCCCTCTGCGCCTAAGTCCGGACCGGGAGCAGTCACTCACTCCTGGGCCGGTGAGCAGTCACTCAAGAAAGACGACCTTGTTATGTCCCTCCTATTGGTATTTTGAGGAAGGACTTCATGGGGATAGTTTGATCTATGGCGTCGGAAGCATTGAGTGCGTAAGCCTTGCTCACGGAACTTGGGTTACAGTTCTGAGCCGCGAGTTGTCACTCCTTTGTCGAAGGAAGGACCGGAGAAACAACATCCGGTCAATCAACAAAATCCGCATCGAACGCAGGCTCCAGTTCGTCCCAAGGGCGACAGACTCGTTGGGGGTCGAGGTTACGAG
>CAYYUU010000858.1:0-3955 GCA_964474955.1 uncultured Alcaligenaceae bacterium
TTGCCGGTACGTCGCCGACATGACGATCATTTTGTGCAGGGCTTTGATGTCCCAGCCCTTCTCGCGGAACTCGACGGACAGCCAATCAAGCAGCAGCGGATGACTTGGCACGTCTCCCTGGTTGCCGAAATCTTCCGACGTCTTGACGATCCCGGTCCCGAAGTGTTGCTGCCAGATTCGATTGACGAACACTCGCGAGGTCAATGGATGCTTCGGACTCACGAGCCACTTCGCCAACCCGAGCCGGTCCTTCGACCAATCTTGCTTGAATGACGGGAGGGCTTCCGGCGTGATCCGAGAAACCTTTTCTCCTTTTTGGTCATACGCACCGCGTTTCAGCAAGTATGCTTGCCGCGGTGTTTTGGTTTCCTTCCAAACGAGAGTCGTTCCCATTTGTCCCGAGACTGAATTCTTGAATTGCTCCAGTTTGCGGATTTGTGCCCGCAGTGGAGCGAACGTTTTGCTGGCACCAACGTAGACGTTCTCGATGAAGTAGAGCCGGAGTGTCTTCTGCTCGGCAGGATTGCGTTTGGCTTTCTTGACGAGCGAGAGGATGTTCTTTGGCAGCGTTGAAACTTTGATCTTTCTTTGATAGTCGATCCACTGGGCGAACGAATCAAAGTTGAGTTTCGAAGGGTCGGGCATCTTCACGATCCCGGCTTTGTCCCAGTAAACCGTGCCGCCGAATTGCGTAAACGCCCATCCGTTGATTTGGGCACCAGGTTTCAGGTTCACTTTTTCCACGGGCACTTCGAGGCGAACCCATTCCCCTGCTTTCGGTAGCTTCCCAAATTTCGTGCGGCTCGCTTTGTTCCGCCCGAATGGAATCTTGTTCTCACCCCAATACGCCCGATGCTCCCATTGGCCATCATTCCACTGAAGCATGATTTCTTTCGGCGGATTCTTCGGATCGAGATAGACGTACGCGAACAGCCGATCACCCTTTCCAACGGTCAGTTTTTTCTTCGCGTTGGTGAAGTAGTGTTGGTCCACAGCCGTCGCTGTCCGAGTGGAGGCTCGTTTGCCGCTGAAGACGGGCTTCGGAGAAGTGACCCACTTCCAACCACCTTGGAGGGCAGCGCCGGCTGGCGTGGTGTCGTCGATCCAAACAATCTCGACGGGTTCGGGTAGCTCGGGCTTGCGTGGGTTCTTCGGTTCGGTGTACTCGAATGCTTCGGCTTTTTCGCGGATTTGTTTTTGAACTTCGGCGATCTTCTTTTCCAGAGCTGCGAGTTGTCCCTTCTGGTCGAGGCTCGGAACGCGGACGACCGGAGCGTGTTGGGCACGGTTGCCGTCCATCGGATTTCCGTCCAGACTATTGAAGAACGCGAAGAGTTGATAGAACTCCTTCTGGGTGACCGGATCGTATTTATGATCGTGACACGTTGCACAACCGACCGTCAGACCCATAAACACGGTCCCGAATGTTTCGACGCGGTCGACAACGTTCCGCACAAAAACTTCTTCGCGAATCGAGCCGCCTTCGTTCGTCGTAACGTGGGCGCGGTTGAACCCCGTGGCCACGAGTTGATCGGTCGTCTGGTTCGGCAGGAGGTCGCCAGCGAGTTGTTCGATCACAAAGCGATCATACGGTTTATTGGTGTTGAAGGCGTTGATGACCCAATCGCGGTACGGCCACATTTCGCGGTAGTTATCCAGGTGCATTCCATGAGTGTCGCCGTAGCGAGCCGCGTCGAGCCAGAACCGGGCCTGGTGCTCGCCATAATGTTTTGACGCGAGCAACCGATCGACCACTTTCTCGTAAGCTTTCGGCGATTTGTCATTGACGAAATCTTGGACTTCAGAGGGAGTAGGCGGAAGGCCAATCAAGTCGAGCGTCACGCGACGAATGAGGGTGCGGCGATCCGTTTCCGCCGAGGGCGTGAGGTCGTTCTTTTCCAGGCGGGCCAACACAAATTGGTCGATTGGGTTTCGAACCCATTTCTCGTTCTGGACCTTCGGCAGGGCAGCCCGCTTGGGCGTCACGAAGGCCCAGTGATCTTGCCATTCGGCGCCTTGATCGATCCATCGTTGGAGCAACGCGATTTGGTGTTTAGTGAGCTTCTTGCCAGTCTTCGGCGGGGGCATTATCCGGGAACTGCGTTTCGAGGTAATCCGAAAGACGAGTTCGCTCTTCTTGGAATTCCCCGGCAGGACGGCGTGATATCCGCCCCGGTCTTCGGTCGCGTCCTTGCGGACGTCGAGCCGCAGGTCGCCCTTTCGCTGGTGTTTGTCGGGTCCGTGACACTGGAAACAGTTGTTCGATAAGATGGGTCGGATGTCGCGATTGAATTCGATTTTCTTGGGGAGTTCGTCGGCACGCAGAAGTCCGACGGAACCGAAAACCAAACACATCGCGGTGGAAAACGCGAACGATCGCATTTGGCTTCACCTCTGATGGCTGATGATTCGTGGCGGGAGACCGGGAATAGTTTACGCGCAAGTGGTTAGCTTGGTATGCAGAAGATTATATCTATTGTTTATTATAACCAAGATGCAGGAAGGCGGAAAAGGGAAAGTGGAATTCCACACCGTCTTGGCTGCCCGAAACTCGGCGAGAACCTATGATGAACATCCTCCGCATTGCCAACGGCAGAGTCATCGATCCCTCTCAACAGATAGACGAAATCACTGACGTCTGGGTTGTCGATCGGAAAGTCCACAAGGTCGGTCCGGAAGAACAAATGGAGCCGACCGAAACGATTGACGCGACGGGGATGATCGTTTGTCCTGGTCTGATCGACATGCACGTCCATTTCCGAGAGCCGGGCGACCGTGTCGACGAGACGATCTTGACCGGCAGCAAGGCCGCCCTGGCGGGAGGCTTCACGTCGGTCGCCTGCATGCCCAACACGAGCCCGGCAATCGATACCCAGGCCGCGGCGGAGTTCGTTTACCTCCAGGCCGAACGAGCCAATCACGCCAACGTTTTTCCCATCGGTGCCGTGACGAAAGGACGTAAGGGCGAAGAACTCGCCGAACTTGGCGGGCTCCACGAAGGCGAGGCCGTCGCCTTCACCGACCACGACAGCCCCATCACCAGCGCTGAGGTCATGCGTCGAGCCCTCGAGTATTGCAGCATGTTCGACAAGCCCGTCCTTTGCCATGCCGAAGATCTCAATCTGGCGCGAGGCGGCATCATGAACGAAGGATTCGAGAGCATGCGGCTCGGCGTTCGCGGGATTCCGCACGCTGCCGAAGAGGTCCTGATTTATCGCGACATCGAACTGGCCCGGTTGACCGGCGGACGCCTGCACATTTTGCACGTTTCGACCGTCGGAGGAGTCGAGTTGATTCGGCGAGCCAAGGCCGAGGGCGTCCGCGTCACGGCGGAGGCTTGCCCGCACCATTTTACGCTGACCGAAACGGCCATGCGTTCGCTCAACAGTAATTTCAAGACGGCTCCGCCGCTGCGAACGCAAGCCGACGTGGACGCCATCCTTGCGGGCCTTCGCGACGGTACGATCGACGTGATTGCGAGCGATCACTCGCCACTCGCCCCCGAGAAAACGATGCTCGAACTCGACCGGACGCCGTTCGGGGTCATCGGACTGGAAACGCTCTTGCCAGTGTGCATCCACCGCTTGATCCGCACGGACGTTTTGACCTGGCCGCAACTCATTGAAAAACTCACGGCGAATCCAGCGTCGATTTTGGGAATCAAACGGGGGACCCTGAAGCCGAGGGCCGAAGCCGACATCACCCTCATCGACCCCGAACCGCAGTGGACCATCGACGCCAACAACTTTGCGTCGAAAAGTAGGAACTGCCCGTTCGATAAATGGCCCGTGCGAGGACGAGCCCACCTCGCGATTGTCAGCGGCCAAGTGAAATATGTTGCGCCGGCGTTGTAGAGTTGCTGTTTGCGGGGGCGGTCTACACCACGTTCACTTTGAGAGTGCAAGTTTGTGAGTGGCCGGAACCCCTCATCCGCAGCGTTTCCCGCTTCGCTCAG
>CAYYUU010000859.1:0-3945 GCA_964474955.1 uncultured Alcaligenaceae bacterium
GAGCGTAGCATCTCTTTGCAGGCATCGATCAAGGTGAGTGGCTCGGGAATAGAGGGCGAGACTTTACTTGAGAGCCCACATGGCCGGAGTTACTCAAGGCCCAGAAGTTGTTGGGACTCTGTGAGCCAGTGCCCCGTCGGGAATGTCTATCTGCGTCCCTTTCGCATTCCCAGTTCATTGCCGCGACGGAAGTCATGGAAAGCTATGCAAAGGGGAAGGATGATTGCCCCCGAAAACGCCTCCGCCGAGCAATTCCAAAGAAAAATATGCTAAAGTTTGTCCAAAGTGCTTGGACTCGCCATCGTAAAGCATTCCTCATCGTGAAGTTCATACGAATCCATCCAACTGCGTCCGCGGTGCGTCCTCACCTTTCTCATACCTCCCTCCTTGCTGACCCTCACGGAGCTTTCGAATATGTCAAAGTCGCGGAGAAAAGGGGGCCTTCCTAATCGAGGTCCTCGGCGAACAAACCAATACAAGATTCAATTTGAAACACTCGAAGATCGTGTCATGTTGGCATCGGATCTGGTGATTGATGCCAACAATGAGCCGTGGGGAGACGTCCTCAAGCTTACGAACGACGGCACCAATCTGAGGTTGATCGACGTAAACAACGCCGACACGGTCGTGATTTCTCAACCGGTCGCTGAGAACTCGGGCAACATATTCGTCTACGGACGTGCAAGGGATGAAACACTGCTCGTGGAAGACTCCCTGTCGACATTCTCAATCACCTTTGATGGCCGGGGTGGGGATGATCAACTGACCATGGAAGGGCAACAGATCGTCCTTGCGAGTGCGGCGAACTTGACCTCGTCCGGCGACATCACGTTGCGGGCGTTGGCACAAAAGCAATCCACCGGGGACGTGTTGCCGAGTGCCGTCAATCTAACGGCCAGCGTCATCGTCAACGGCCAGATCAATGCCACCGGCCATCTCAAGATGGAGGCGATGGTCCACAACACTGTGAATGTCAACGTGATCGATCCTTCCGTTGATGGCAATCAAGTTGCCGAGGTCCACTCGACCACATCCGCGATAGCCCAGATTGGAAGCACGGCGAAAATTACAGCTACGACGTTGGAAGTCCGGGCAACGACCAACACGTCATTTTCCGCAACCGTGGGTTTGGACAGTTCCGAAACGTTTCGCTTCGGTTCCGCTGCCCAACCGATCACCCAAACCACCCGAGCCAACATTGCCGGTGGAGCACAGGTCACAGTGGGAACTGGTCGAATTGCGACCGACGAATCCGCGAGCCTATTGGTCTCCGCTCTGGATACGACGGATATTGTCGCGACCGTCAACACCGGCTCCATTTCTTCGTTGGGTGCGTTGAACAACGTGGAGAGCAATATCCATCTCAGACGCGATACGCAAGCGTTCATTGGAGATGCGACGAATCCGACCACAATCAACAACGGGGGTTCGCCAATCGGACCCGTGAAAATCACCGCCGAGAACAAATCCGGCAATCTTGGAGGAATTTCGGGGACAATTCATTCGAGTTTCCTCGGCACACATTCGAATCAGGTCGACAAGGACGATATCAACGCCCACGTCACCAACACGACTCTGGACGTGGAAACTCTGGAGGTCTTCGCGAACAACTCGACGACCTATAAAGCCAACGCCAAAGTCACGGAAAACAGCGTCATCGGTCAAACAAAGGCCTTCGTCACAAACAGCACAGTGACGACGTCTACGGCCTCTGGGAATGGGGTCACACTTTCGGCCACCGACACGTCTTCGTTTTTTGCCCAGTCGAACGATCAACAAACTTCGACCGATGACCTCGTCGCCTGGTCGCCGGTCAGCCATGAACTCGGCCGGACATCGACCATCAATGAAATCAACAAGACCACATCGGCTTACATCGGCGAGGCAAGTACCGTCACCGTGACCGGTGGTGATGTCACCGTGAACGCGCTCAGCGACATGACCCTCAGTGCCATTGCCAAGACGGCAGCGCAGGAAGACACCTCCGGGGTCCTCGGCAGCTATAACCTCAGCGTTGGTGGAACCCTGGCCGCCAATGAATTACAAGGCGACGTCAGTGCCTTCATCAAAGACAGCACCATCACCACGACGGGAACCGACGCGGATGTCCGTGTTCAGTCCAAGAACACAACTGCCAGTACCGCGAAAGCAAAGGCCGGAGCCACGGTCAACGGGGGTAGCAATGCCACACTTGCCGGCGCGGTAGCACTGAATGTCGTTGGTTGGAATGCAACGAACCTGGCGGGGGTGGCCTTGGATACTCTCCTCGGCAGCAATCTCGGAATCACAGAGAGTCCCAGTGGAGTCGAGGCACTGGCGTATGTGGAAAATTCTCAGTTAAACGCCGCTCACGATGTGACCATCACCGCCGATTCCTCTTCGCAACTCAATGCGACCGTCAGCAACGTCTCCGACTCGACTGGTAAGGCCCTCTACGGGGCCAACGGCATCGGCATCGGTGGGGTCGTGGCCAGTAATCTGGTCAGCGTGGGCACGAAAGCTTACGTTAAGGACGTGACGGAGAGTAAAAAATTGACGGCTGGCGGTGACCTGGTCGTCACGGCGACGGACCATACCGGTGTCTATTCCAACAGCAAGGCTATCACCTCGCAGGTGACCACCAACACCGGTGGTGTCGATGTCCTCAACGACCTCGCGGCGAGCACCGTTCCCGCGACCTACCAGACGAGCACCCTGACCCCCACTACGGCTCAGAAAACAGTGGTCTACGGCGAAACAGTGGGCCTCTCTCATAAGTTTGACAAATCCCGAGGGAAACCTGGTCGGGTCTACAAGTACCTGGGCCAGGGAGCGACAATCGATCTGCTCAAGGAAGACTACACCAACACCGACATATGGAAGGAAGTGCAAGACAGCCAACTCCTGCAAAATGGATTGAACCTGAGTGACTCGAACTCAGTCGCCCTCGGCGGCCTGGTCGTACGCAACACTGTCTCGAGTGAAGTGGCGGGATACATTCAAAATGCTCATGTGGACGCAACTTTGGTGTCCGTCAAGGCCAACGAGGAGGCAAAGCTGCAAGCACTAGCTGACGCTACTGCGGAATCATCTGGTGGCAGTTCATTCGGCGACGGGGAATCGATTGCGTACAACGGCGTCATCACCGTCAACAACATGCTCAGCAAGGCCAACGCCTACATCAACGACAGCCACGTCACCACAACGGGCGACGTAGTGGTGAATGCAAAAAACACCTCACAGCTGGGAGCCGACACGCGGAGTGCCGTGAACTCTGGAGCTGACGCCGTTGGCGTGGTCGTGGCCTTCAACGCCATGGGGTACAAAACGCAGAACTTGCTCTTTGATACGTTCGACGCCCTGTTAGGATTGTCGCCGACGGCATTCGATTACGACCTCACCGATCCCAATTTCGAGAACCCCGAAACGTTACAAGAAAATGACCGGGTGAAGGTCGACGACAACGAAATTTACCGGTTCGTGAATGATCAAGACGATGGCCCGATTGACCTGAAGGCAGAACAACTTCAAGGCAAATTCGGGGACCTCAGCCGTTGGCTCCGGGTCACTCCAGCGTTCGGCAACCAGGCTCCCGCCGAAGTGTACGCGTATATCAAAGATTCGACGCTCGAAGTGGCAGGCGACTTGACCATCTACGCGGAATCACAAATCGACCTGACGGCCCGGACGAGCAACAACTCCACGGCAGCCGCCGCAGCGCTGTACGGAGCATCGGCCATGAGTGCTTCCGGCGTGTTGGCCAGCAACAAGGTGAGCACGGATGCCAAGGCCTACATCGAGCATACTTCCACCTCGTCGAAAGGGACCGTCGACGTGGCTGGTGCGGTCACGGTTTCTGCCGCCGACAACGCTTCCATCGCCGCCACCACCAACATGGTGACAGACTCATCCAAACAGAATGCTGTCGGCCTGGGCATCATCAAAAATCTCTTCAACACGTTGACG
>CAYYUU010000860.1:0-3944 GCA_964474955.1 uncultured Alcaligenaceae bacterium
CTCCGGCCCCGCTGGAAAGGGTTAATCGCCGAGGATGGAGACCACGCAAGAATGCCACCTCGGAATTACCCAACATCAATTACCTTTCGTATTCAACTGCTCCGCTTCGTGTTCTGCTGTTGCTTGTCCTCGTCTCTTGCGCTCAACGCTCCGGACTGGGCCAACGGTCAATCGAGCGATGGGTCGGACAACTCCGAACCGAGGTCCGATCTGGCGTTGGTGGAGCAGTTATTGGTCGCACGACGAGAGTATCGGAAAACGCTCGAAAAATTACGAGCGTTTTACATCCGGCAAGGTTCGTTGGACAAGGCCAAATGGGCCGAGACAGAATTGATTGCGTTTCACCGGATTCCGAAGCGTGCATTTCGGCTCGAACTCGACGTTCCCCCCCCGACCTTGCGAGGGAAGACTAATGTTTTGAAGGCCAATCGACTTTACATGACCGCCATGGGGTATAAAGGCAAGGGTTGGGGGAGTGACTACACCGACAACCAAAGGCGCGCAGAATTGTTGCTCCGGCAACTCATCACGCAATACCCCCAGAGCAATCGCATCTCCGACGCGGCATACCAACTCGGCGACATTTACGAGAAGAAACCATACCAACACTACAAACGAGCCGCCCTGTACTTCGAACGTTGCTACCAATGGAACCCGGCGACGCAGTTCGACGCGCGTATACGCGCCGCTCGTATTTATGACCGGAATCTGCTCAATCGCGATCGGGCCATCGAGATTTACAAGGAAGCCGCGCGAAACGAAACGGATCGACAACGGGTCGAGGAAGCCCTGAGCCGAATTAAGGAACTTCGTTCGCAGCGATGAGACTTGAGGGTTGGAGGTTCTTTATTTCCCGTTCCTCGGCCAACGAACAGCCCTCAACCCTCAACTCAATGATGACAAAGCGACAGCCATTCTCGACCAATCTGGCCAATCAATTCGTTCGCGTTGCTGGGGCCATCGGACCCAACCGAATACGTTTCGGGCTTAGCGATCGTCCCATTTTCCGATGCCGCGATCATTGGATCCATGATCTCCCAAGCTCGTTCGATTTCGTCGGCTCGCATAAATAACGTCGCATCTCCCTGGATTGCGTCTTGGATCAGACGCTCGTAAGCTTCCGGCAATTCCACGTCGGGATACGAGTCGCGGAAATGGAAATCGAGGTCCGTAGTGCAAATTCGGACCTGGTCCGGCACCTTGCTCTGGAAGTTAATGTGGATTCCTTCGTCGGGTTGGATGCACAAAGAGAGTCGGTTGCAATCGAGCGTTTGCCCTTCCGGAAGGGGAAACATCAGGTGGGCTGGGCAGAGGTATTGCACGACGATTTCTGTCACGCGGTTCTTCAGACCTTTTCCGGATCGGAGGAAAAAGGGAACGCCCTGCCACCGAGAGTTCGCAATGTTCAAACGCATCGCAGCAAACGTCGGAGTGGTCGAATCCTCGGGCACCCCTTCTGCTTGCAAATAGCCTTCGTATTGGCCACAAACTAGATGAGCCTTCGCCTGCTCCGGCGACGGAACCTCAATGGCTTCGAGGAGTTTGAGTTTCTCGTCGCGAAAGGATTTTGCGGCGAACTTGGCGGGAGCCTCCATGGCCATGAGCGTCAGGAGTTGCAGCAAGTGATTCTGGAACATGTCTCGCAACACGCCGGACGTGTCGTAATACCCAGCCCGGTTCCCGACTTGCCCGCTCTCCGCGACGGTGATCTGGACGTGATCGATGTAGTTCCGATTCCACAGGGGCTCGAAGAGCGTGTTGGCGAATCGGAAGATCAAGACGTTCTGGACGGTTTCCTTGCCAAGGTAGTGGTCGATCCGGAAGACCTGGTCTTCTCGAAAATGGGCATGGACGACTTTATGCAATTCCTTGGCCGAGGCCTGATCCGATCCGAAAGGTTTTTCGATGACGATGCGTCGCCAACCGCCTTGTTCTTTTGCAAGCTTAGAGGCGGCAAGTTGTTCGATGATTTTTCCATATAACTTCGGGGCGACGGACAGATAAAACAAAATGTCGCCTTCCAACCGCCCTTCTTCTTCCAACTTTGCGCGAAGTTTGGTGAGTCCTTCCTCGGCCGTCGCGTCGGCTGCGAAGTAGACAACGTGCTGAGCAAACTCCTCCCAACTCAAGCCATTCGTTTTCGTCTCCGAAGGTTGGACCTTTTCGCGGTACGCTTCGTCGCTAAACTCCGAGCGGGAGACTCCGAAGATCTTTGTGTCTTCGGGGAGCCGTCCTTTTCCTGCGAGATGAAACAAGGCGGGGATCAACTTCTTTTCGGCCAGATCTCCCGACGCTCCGAACAAGATGACCGTCATGGGCGTTGCCATACTCTTCCCTTTCCTGCAGCAATCCTTGAAATGGATTGGGCCTCGCGAGTTGAAGCCCCATGTTGTTTGTTCTACAAGATGGGCTCACTCCTGGCTGACCGAGGCAAAAGCTCCGCGCATCATAAAAGCCGACAGTTTTCGAACTGTCGGCTTTGAGAAGTTGGAGTGTGATTTGTTGAAAGATTTCGAGCTGACGCGAAACTGAGTTCGTCCTCAGGCAAGGTTTCTAACCTGTCCTGCGGACCAAAACCAGACCATCTCGCGGGTTTGGTTAGTTCTTCTTCTTGCGTTTCCGCTTGCCCCGCATCGGAGATTCTTCGGCTAGGGAGACGACTACGATCCCGACCACGGGCGGACCATTCGGTCGTTGACCTAGGATACCCCCTGCGTTCGGTTCTTGTCCTTCGGGCTGTTTTGCCTTGCCTGGCTGTCCCAGAATGGCCTCAAGGGCGTTTTTGTCGTCGCCCTTGGGAGCCTTGTTTTCGGGCTTCTTTTCGTTCTGCTCTTTCTTGAATTTCGGTCGTGGCTTTACTTTACCGAAGTACAGCACGACGCCCTGGCCGGGCATCACGTCCATGATTTCTGCCTTGTACCCCGGAAGTTTGGGATGCTTCATTTTGGCCAGTTCCGCGTCCGTATACTGCTTGATGAACCCTTTCTCGTCATATTCTTGCGGTAGGACCTTTCGAGCTACCTGGACCTTCGAGGAGATGGGCAACGTGAGTTCTTTCGTGTAGGTCTTGTAGTTGACGTTTTGGGCTTGTTGCTGCATTTGCCGTTGGAGCTGCTGAATCTGCCGGAGATACTGTTGACGTTGGCGAAGCGCTGCTTGCTGCATTTGCCGCTGAAGCTGCAACAATCGTTGTCGCTGCGCCTGGAGGTTATTGTTCCGCCCGTTGTTGCGATTTCGATTGAAGTTGTTCCGGTTCCGGTTTCGATTGAAGTTGTTCCGGTTCCGGTTCCGGTTTCGATTGAAGTTGTTCCGGTTCCGATTTCGATTGATGTTGTTCGGGTTCCGATTGATGTTGTTCCGGTTGCCGCCCTTGGCCTGCTTGACAACGGGCACATTGATCTCAACTTGGACCGTTACCACGCCCCCTGCCGGATCGATCGAGACGATCTTTCCTTGGATCCCGCGATACTTCGCCAGTGCGACGTAATCTGCAGGTGTCGAATCCAAAGCCATTTTGTTGGCCTTCCCCTTACCCTTTCGTCCCTGGGCAGAAACACACGCTGGGGTGAACGCAAGCAACCCGACTAGGATGGAAACGGTCAACACCCGAGACATGATCTGTGTACTCCTGTTCAATTACGGCAATCGCACTTCCCCATCTCCGCCGTGTGAAGATTTGTATGTTGCGGTAGCTAAACAATTAGACCCCCCGAACGGGAGAAAGTTCCGGAAGTCAGCGAAAAGGTCCATGTGTGGCCAAGGGTGAACACCCTGGAACTTGGTCAGTGATCCCAGGCAATGGTAGCCGCATCGAAGTCCGGCCCATCCACGCAGACTCGACGGTAATCTGGGCCATGGGGAGTGGCCACTGAAGCTACTCAACTAAAGCAAATACCAACGCCACAAGCCATTGGAGTTTCCAGGGAGTCATGACACCGGAGTAG
>CAYYUU010000861.1:0-3942 GCA_964474955.1 uncultured Alcaligenaceae bacterium
GACGTTGGACACCACCAGTCCGGCATGAGAGAGTCCATAGCCGAGATGGATCGTGACGGTGCCGTCGACGTGGTCCGGAAGGACCCAGGCAGGGGTCTCCAGGTCTCGACCTCGGTACTTCAGGCGGAGGACCTTTCCGTTGGCCTGATCGGGTCGATCTCGGGAAGCTAACCCGAGTTCGGTGGCCGTCGCTGGACTCAGGAAGGCGGCGTTTCCCCACGTGATCTTCGAGAACGGTTCCGGCAGTTCCTGGAGCCAGCCGTTGTTCGCATAGCTTCCATCGAAGATAGTGGAATCTGGACGAAAGTGAATTTCTCGGTCGGCGTCGGACGTGTCCTTGCGGGGGGCATTCTTCCAGGAAGGTCGCAAGGAGACGTCCTCGCCAGAGGACCGTGTCCCCTCCATGAGTCCCTCGTGCAGGGTCGTTTGCCAGTACACTTCGAAGTCTTCGGCGCCCATTTCGCTTTGGCGTGACTGCCAGTTGTTGTGAACGATGTCCTGGCTCGTCCGCTCCTGTTGTCCGGCGAGGACGGCGAGGAGTTCTGACGCGGTCTTGCCGCCATAAAGTGGAGCGATCAAGGGCTGTATGATTGACACCGTGCCGTCATAGGCTCTCACGTCGCCCCACGAGGCGAGGTAGTGTGTCTCGGGAACGTGCCAGGGACATTGTCGTGACGTCTCGTCGACGTAGTGGCTCAGGTGGGCGCGAAAGGGAACTCGGGACAGCAATGCACCCAGATCGATGTCAGCCGTGGATGTGTATACCGGATTCCCACCGAGGATGATCAAGGCATCCACGCTCGTTGTGTCTTCGAGAAGATCTCTGGCGAGTTCTCGCAGGGATGCGAAAGGATCGTCTCCGTCCGTCGTCGGAGAACCCTGGACGCGTGGGATGTAGCGGACAGTTTCGCCCGTGTTGCCGAAGGCATCGTTCATGGCAGCGGCGAGGGCATGGACGAACGGTGGTTGATCATCCCCTGCGACGACGAGGCTCTTTCCTTCGTGGGCTTGCAAGTCGCGGACGATCTCTCGAACCCAGTCGTCCGGGACAGAATGCTCTCCGCCCGTGTTGGGTACGTCCTCGACTCCGAGTTGCCTTGCCAGGGCGGTCGTTAGCGCCTGGATCTCGCGGGCCTGGAGGGGCCAGCGATGGTCGGCCTTTGCGCCCGTAATTGTTGGCATGGGTTCGAACACGTAGAGTCTATTCAGGTCGGGGACCTCTTCGTTGTTCCTATGTCTGCGGCGCGATGCAAAGTCCCGGGCATACCGGACGTGTCCTGGTCCTCGTGTGAGAAAATCCGATCCAAGGGAGACGACGACGTCTGCCTTTTCGAAGTCATAAATGGGGTCCAGTTCCTCCCCGAAGGCATGACGAAGACCGACGTGGACGTTCCTCCGGGTGCAGGGATCATACGTGTGCCATCTGGCGTTCGGAAATCGTTCGAGGATGGTCTCGATCTGGTGCAAAATCGTGGGGGAGCTGACGGTCTCGGTGAGTATCCGCAGTCGAAGCTCTCGGTTTGGGGTAGTCCCATCGGCGGCGTACAAACGGCTCTGGAGTGCTTCGACGAAAATGTCCCAACTCGTGACGTTTCCGTTATGCGTGACGGCCTGGTATCGGTCCGGGTCATAGAATCTTAGGACGTTGGCCTGTGCTAAGGAATTCGTCGGTCCATGGGGGCGTGTTCCGGAACGCCAGCGGGTTTGCGGCCCGTCGGGTGGTCGGGATTCCCTTCGACCTTGGTGGGGCGTCCTTCATGACTCTCGACCAGGAGTCCCTGTGCGTAGCCCGCCTGGGGCATGGCTGTGGCAAAGTAAAGAGGGTTGCCCGGGACGACCTCTTCGGGTGGGCGGACATAGGGGTAGATGCGATCTCGTGGGTTCGTTTGGCACCCCGCCAATCCGGCCAAGGCCGGCGAGGCACCCATCAACGTGAGGAATCGACGGCGTGTCGGGGGATTGTCCAACAGATGGGCTTGGGCCGGAAATTCGCGGACGATTTGTTCCTGGAACTCTGGCGTCTGGGCATATTCTTGCAGGCTTCGCCAGTACTCTTGTCCCTGAGTCTCGGGGAGCGATTCGGGAGTCATCTGGGCGCTCCATTATTGTTCTTCGGTCACCATCAACGGTGACATGTTGAGCAAGATATCTTGCGGTGGATGTTGTAATGCTCGATGAGTTGCTGGGGCGTCCAGTCTCCGTATTTCTCGGAACGCGGACGGCTTTCCCAGTCCATGTCATAGATTTTGTCGGGGGGTCGGACGGAAAGTTCGGGGCGTTTATGACACTTCAGGCACCACTCCATGTGGAGCGTGGCGTGCTGGTACGTCAGGTGCATCTCGTGGACCGGCCCGTGACACGTCGAACAGCCAATTCCGTTGTGGACGTGGATGCTGTGGTTGAAATAGACGTAATCCTCGAGCCGATGGACCTTCTTCCAGGGAATCGACTTGTTCGTCTCATAGCTCTTGCGGACCGGTTCCAACAATGGGCTGTTCAGCCAAACTTGGGAGTGGCAGTTGTAACAAGTCTGGGTGGGAGGGATGCCGGCGTATTTCGATTTTTCGGCCGAGGGATGACAGTACCGGCAATCGATGCCAAGCCCCTGAACGTGGTGTTTGTGGCTGAACGGGACGGGGTGGTCATAGGCGACGCCCACCCCGGTCACGTAGTCGGAGCGGACGTAGCGGCCGTACATCCAACCGATGGCTGCGAGGATGAAGACCCCCCCAAAGATGCTGGCCTTGGAGATCGTGTTGAAGCTGCGGTGGAAAATTTGAGCCATTTGGTGCTGCGTTTCTCGGGGCCAGGGAGACAGCGCCCCCAATCCATGCGCTGCGGCAACTGCATCGGTCGGAACGCAGGCGGGGATCTTTCGATCCGGATGGGGTGAATGAGTCCTCACCAAGTCATGTTTGGTGTGGTCCTCGACGTACTGAGATGCTGAATCTGGGTGCAAACCCGATGCCAAATCTGCCAGCGATCCCGGAACGCGGATCGTAACGCGTGTCGGGACCTGTGACAATGTCCTTCCTGATACTCGGCTCAGGGCGAGGAGAAGAACGCTGCGCAAAAATGGGATCTTTCTCGCCGAGAGGCATCTGTTCTGGATTACCTGTACTCGGAACACAATGACGATTTGCCGGTGAATCATCGACGGCACTGACTAAAGTGGAAGATGCGCATTTGCTGTTCCTAGATGACGGGGATTGAGCGAAAGGAAAGGAAGGCCGTGTGAGTGTTGACGGGGGCGGACGTGTTATATGTTCTTGTACACGGATTTATCGATTCCGAATTCGGAGATCTTGGCACTCACGGTTCGTCGGGCGAGTCCGCATATTTTGGCACAACGACCCACATCACCGCGCGTTCGTTTGAGGGCCTTACGGATGTAATCTTCCTCGATTTTCCGATTCACGGACCGCAAGATTTCCGGCAATGTGCGGTCGAGAGTTACTTCAAAGGGATTGCCCGTCGTTGGCGGGGAGACAATTTCGGGGGGCAAGTTCGCCATGCGAATGGTATTATCCTCGCACGTCACACAACCTCGTTCGATGGCATTTTCCAGCTCTCGGACGTTCCCCGACCATTCGTAATTGACGAACAGCTCCAACACCTGCGGGTCAATCTCGACGGGATGATTGTGGTCCGGACTATATTTCCGGGCGAAGTGATTTGCGAGCAAGGGGATGTCTTCGGGACGGTCTCGCAGGGGCGGGACCTCGATTTTCAGGACGTTGAGTCGGTAGTAGAGGTCCTCGCGGAACAACTCCGCCTCGACCATTTGAGACAACGACCGATTCGTTGCCGCGATGATCCGCACGTCGATTTCGATAGGTTGCATGCCTCCGACTCGCTCGAACTGTCGTTCTTGGAGGACGCGTAGTAGTGTGGCCTGCATGGTGGGAGGCACGTCTCCCACTTCGTCGAGGAATAACGTAC
>CAYYUU010000862.1:0-3941 GCA_964474955.1 uncultured Alcaligenaceae bacterium
ATGCATCTCCCAAGAACGCAACCCAACAATATCTCTACCGCGCAAGTCTTGATGGAAAAGATCAAGCAAAGCTCACCCCCAAAGGGTATGACGGTTGGAACACCTATCAAATATCACCCGACGGAAAATGGGCGATCCATACGCACACATCATTCGAAACGCCATCCGTGGTGAACCTCGTCAGTCTACCAGATCACAAAAGCGTGCGGGTGCTCGAAAGTAACAAGAAGGCACATAAAGCTATCAATGAACTGAAGCGCAAGCCGGTCGAATTCTTCCAGGTTGATATTGGAAATGGGGTCAAGCTCGATGGGTGGTGTCTGAAGCCCTATAAGTTCGACTCATCGAAAAAATATCCGGTGCTATTCTACGTCTACGGCGAACCAGCAGGGCAGACTGTGCTTGATCGTTGGCGACGAGATCGCTACCTTTGGCATCTGATGTTGGCCCAAAAGGGCTATTTGGTTATGAGTGTAGATAACCGTGGGACCCCTGCCCCGCGTGGTCGCGCATGGCGGAAAATCGTGTATCGCCAGGTGGGTATTTTGGCTCCAGAGGATCAAGCGGCAGCCGTGAAGGCAATCGAAAAGAAATGGGCGTGGGTGGATCCCCAACGAGTCGGGATTTGGGGTTGGAGTGGCGGCGGGTCGATGAGCCTGCATGCCATCTTCCGATATCCGAAGCTCTATCACCTCGCCATGTCCATCGCACCCGTGAGCCTCGAACGCTACTATGACACCATTTATCAAGAACGATATATGGGTCTGCCGAGCGACAACCCTAAAGGCTATCTCAAGGGCTCACCACTGACCTATGCGAAAAACCTTGAAGGGAAGTTGTTGATTGTGCATGGCACCGCCGACGATAACGTCCACTACGCCAATACCGAAGCAGTTGTGAACGAACTCATCGCGGCCAATAAACAATTTACGATGATGGCGTATCCGAATCGATCGCACAGCATCTACGAAGGACGCAACACGCGGCGGCACTTATTTACACAGCAAACGTATTATATGAAGAGGAATTTGAAGGCGGGACCCCTGCCGAAGAAAGGTGGATAAGGATGCATGTTGGATGTTGTGGGATTTGATAGTCCCCGTTGTTTTTTAGTAGTAGGCACACTCCGTGTGCCGTTGTCTTGGTGTTGTTTTGGATTGCGGCAGCGAGCTGCCGCTTTGGTATTTTCGGATTCCTCGCTTGCGCTTCGGGTTAGTGTGTTTTGGATTGCGGCAGCGAAGCTGCCGCTTTGGTATTTTCGGATTCCTCGCTTGCGCCTCGGGTTGGTGTGTTTTGGAGTGGGTCGACGCCGCTTTTCTTTGTTTTGTTTTCTTTTATCGTGGTTTCTGGCGCCGTACAACTCCCACTCCAGAACAACATCCGAACATTCATCACGAGGGGCTTACAGCAATCCAGGAATCGGATGTCCATCCGTGATCAACCGGCTGACATCAGACGGAATCGCATCTTGCAAACGAATGGCGGTCGTGTTGAACATCGTTTGCAAAATCGTGGCAACGAGGTTGCTCAAACCCATCGCGTTCGTGGCCGGCTCGCCACCGTTGTTGTTCGAGCGACCGATGACTTGTCCTCCGCGAATCCCACCGCCATAGAACGCGAGCGGTGTCAGTCGGCCCCAATGGTCACGCCCACCACGGTTGTTGACTCGCGGAGTTCGGCCCATCTCGCCTGTCATCACGAGCATGATTTGGTCACTGAGACCGCGGTTCTCGAGGTCCTCGATAAATGCTGAAACGGCGTGATCGAATGGCGCACCCACCGAAGCCATCCCCGGTCCGACGCCGAGGTTATTCCGGTCGGCGTGCATGTCCCAGACAAAGTCGGTGTTGATCGTGACGAACCCACAACCGGCCTCGCACAAGCGTCGAGCCAAGAGGAGCAACTTTCCAAGCGTCCGGGCATGTGCAGTGTATCGCTGTTTGTTGTTCTTACTGTTCCAAAGGGAAGGTCGAACGAGGTGGCTCGTATCGTATCGTGCAATCGTCCGAGGATCTTCGTGTGAGAGGTCGAATGCTCGCGAGATCCCACCGAGGACAACTTCGATCGCTTGGGAGCGAAAACCCTCGATGGCTTCCATCGTTCCCGAGTTATCGATCTGCCGCCGCAACGTGTCGACTTCGGCGAGTAACGCTCTTCGGTTATCTAGCCGACTTCGCGATACGTTGAGCGTCATATCTTTTTGAAGTTGCCCCCCTGCCCCGGGAATGAAAGGAGCGAAAGCAGGTCCGAGAGCACCTGTCGAGGCAAAGTTCCCGAACCGAGAACTTGGTCCGGTGCTTTCGGAATGAACCGCGTTCGGAAAGATGGCCGAGTTCGTCGGCATTCCGGTCGGTCGCGTAGGCCCAACGACTCGCGAGTAGATGCTGCCGATGTTGGCGTCAAGAGTTTCCGGACACACGAGAGGTTTGATGTCGTGGCTACCGCGGGAAGTTTGGAACGATCGCACAATCGCGAGCCGATGGGCGTACTGCGCGATCTTCTCCAACGTGCTCCCGAACTGCACGCCTGTCAGAGAAGTCTGAGTAACACCCGTTGCGCACCGTACTCCATCCGGAGCCGTCATCTTGGGATCAAAAGTCTCGAATTGGCTTGGTCCCCCCTGTTGAAATAAGAAGATGACCGACTTTCCCGTGGTGATTTCGCTGGAGTTTTGTGCGGCACCAGCTCGCTCGGCCAACAACGCCGGCAACGACAAACCGGCCAGACCTACCGACCCTACTCGGAGGAAAGTTCGGCGATTGAAGCCATCACGTTCGACAAAACTCAACATGGCAGAGGCCCTCGTTCGTTCAAGGTGGGAGGTGGGACCGTTTAGTAAAGGGTCATTTCAAGGCGTGGTTTGGGCTGCGGTTAGTGATTCATTAAGTATGAGTCATACGCACAACATTGCAAGGAGAAAGTTCAATTTCGGAAAGTTCGAATTCTCCCCAACGGTTCACTCCGGAAGTACATCAGCAAACCGAATCATTCCATACGGATTCCAAAAAAAGTCATCACTTGGGTACGTCGTACATGGCTCTTTGACAAGGCGGAATTTTGGGCTATCGTCGTCGATCCGGAAAGTATTGCCACACTCGATGCTTTGAGCGACCCCTTCCCCAAGAAGGTAGAGCGAGAAGACGTGCCAGAGGTACACGACGTTTCCGATATCTGCCTCCTCGCCGAACGCGTTGGTCGCCACATCCTGGCCAATTGTAATGTCGGGGGACCCCAGCAAATGCAGCCCACACGAATAGTAATCGTGGGCCTCGTTCACGAGCGGGAACAACACGAAACTCCGCAAGAGCGCGTCCCAGAATTGTGCAACGTGTGTCCCTTCTTCATCTTCCTCGGAGTTCAATCCGGCGAGCCCGACATCCGCTTCCTGCAATAGCTCTTTCCAAAATTGATTCGCGTGGGCGATTCCGGAACTCTCGCACTTCATCCCAAACCCGCTTTTCTCGAGCAACGCACAACCGGCTTGAAGCATGAGATGGGCGTTGCGCGAGGCTTCTGGCGGACCATAGTTTTCGGTCAATACATATACTACAGATTGGTGATTGGCGAGGCGATCAAAGTCGCCCTCGTCCAACGTCGGCCAGACTCGACACGCGCTCGCCCGGAAGGCGGTTTCCATCCTTTCATCGGGTTCACAGATCTCGTACTCGAATGGATACTCGGTCAAGATTTCCTTCGCGTTCGCGGGGAGCGTTTCGTCACCGACGATACACAGAATGAGTTTCGGGAAAGGTCCGGAGGGCGAGGGCTCGGCGTGTTCCGACATACACGTACTCTTTGAGCTAGCGCTTGGATTGGGACGAACTTGACTCCCGCCATCCTGCGAGAATGTCGAAACGATGTCAAGTGCGGGGTCTACCGTCCGCAGCAGAGGCCAAGACCAGGTTTGTGATTTTTGTGTGGCAGTTTTGTTCACCTGGGCC
>CAYYUU010000863.1:0-3938 GCA_964474955.1 uncultured Alcaligenaceae bacterium
TCGCGGCAGCCCGCGCGCAGGGCGAGCCCCGCGTGCTCCTCTTCGTGGACATCCTGCCGCAACGTCGCCGACCCAACGGAGTAATCCCGCGGAAACGGAAGTTCTTCTTGCCGCATGCCTGGTCGCAGTGGCTTCATGAAGTCCGGATCGTGACCGCCCTTGGCGAGTTCTTCCACGGGCAGCGGACTTGGGATGGCATTCGTACACACCGGGCACGTGGCGGCCCCATTCTCACTGACTTGCCGAAGCATCTCGACCACGTCCGAGTAGTCTGCCCCCATCCCGGCCATCGTCCGAAGGACGGCGTCGATCTTGTGAGAGCATTGCGACCGCGGAGGGTCGTCGGGGTTGACTTTCGTCCGATGGAACCAACTGATCGTACAGAGACGATCCCCGGCTTCCGCGACGATCGTATAGTCCCCGGCCAGAATATGGTACGGCGGCTTGAGAGACGCTCCTTCTCCGAACAGTACCACTTCGGGACGCCGATTTAAAGAGTAATGGACCAGTGAACGCGACCTTGGGGCCACGCGATGGAGCCAGAACGATTTGTTGAGCATTTCCCCCCGGATCATCGGGCTCTCGTTTTTCAACAGCTGCAACGCTCGGAACGCACCGTAACGCGTCAGCGTGTTTGGTGATTCGAGCAGTCCCAAAAGCTGAGTGTGTGTAATCGATTCGTCGAGGCTCGCCAGCGCCGTCAAACAATACGCCCGGACTTCCGGATATTGGTCTGCGAGGTTCGCCAGTTCCTCGACGCCGGTCGGATTGCCCAGGTACGAGAGCGCCTCGGCCGACGTAAATCGCACGAGTGGGTGCTTGCTCTTTAGCCCCGACAGCAGCGTCGGCATGCTTTCTTTGCCCAACGCCTCCAGGCGGAGTGCTGCCGTCACTGTTTTGGCCGGATCGTGGAGGAGGTCTTGCAAACGGTTTCGATACGCGGCTCGGAGTTTGGGATCTTCCCGCAGCGGAATGAGCCGCACGACGCGAAGATATCGTTTGGCGTTGAAACGATACTGGACGGGAACCTGGACCTGGATCAATTGCGGGGTCGTGGCTTTGGCGATTTTTCCTTCGTCCATTGGCGAGCGTCGGAATGATCGATTGATCGAATGCTTGATCTGGCCGGCCAAAACGATTTGTTTGCAGCGTTCCTGGGCCAGTCGATCGCGGAACGTGTCGCGAAACTTGGAGTTAATCCTGGTGGCCACGGCGTTCGCGACGTCGGCACGTTGGCGGTCGCGATTCAGCGTCAGAAAGTAGGATCGATCCGTGAGCGAGACAGCACCATCCCAGATCACACCTGTTTTTAATCGATTCGGATTGGCACCTCGCTCCAAACCGACCAGCAACGGCCCTTGTGCCTTGGCCAGCATGTGGCCTTTCAAGATTTCGTTGGGTTTGCGTGATCGGGGATTGAGAGTTTTGGTCGACTGTCGGTCATACAACGGACACACATAGAGGTATCCACCGCGAAGGCTTTTGGCACGGCTTCCGGGTGGGAGGCTGACGTGGACGTCGAGCAATTCGCCCTTCTGGACGCCTGGGGGGATCTTCGCGACGACCAACACCATCGCGTTTTCGGGCATGTCCAACAGGGCGTTCGATCGGCGAATTTTCTGTCGTCGCAACTCCATCTCGAGTTCTTTGCGCATGGCTCCCGAAGGTGTGCCTCCGCCGGTGCCGTCGAGCCCGGTCACTAAACCCACGCCGGAGACAACGATTGGGGCGGCCCCGCCGACCTTGGTCACCTGACCGATCGTGAGCACTTTGTTGACAACGTCCTTGTCTTCTTCCTTTTCTTTGGTGAGGTCTTTCTCGAAAGGAAAGCACCCCACGAGCATCAGCCCACACAGGACGAGCCCAAGCGCCGGATACAGGAGTCGCATCCCTGATCCTCCTCCGTTGTATTTTGTCTCGATCTTTTTGGAACGACAGACGATAGCCGCGATCGAAGGACTGTCAAGTGCGGAAAAAATGAGAGGGTGCGCCTCTGGATATCTGGAGATCGGGAGCAGCGTTTGGCTTTTTTACCAGCCCGAAGCGCGAGCGAGGTACTTTGAGTAAAGCGCGAAACATGCCTTCAGGCGTTTTGCTCAAAGTACCTCGCTCGCGCTTCGGGCTGGTGTACCGGACCCAACGGAAATGCGTTACATCATTGGAAGAAAGAACTCACCCACTTTTCACCTCCGCCAACTCTTGCGTCGTGATTTGTGCTGGATTTCCTTCCGCCTGCTTCGCCGCGTGTCGAGTCCACCAATCTTCCGCGTTCTCGGGAGTCCAATCGTTGGCCGACCGGCATGCGTCGAGAGCCTTGCGGAGGTGCCGGGCGCTGCTGTAGCGAATGACCGGTTCCTTCTCCAGGCATCGAAGCAAAACGCCTTCGAAGTCTTCGGGGATCTCTTCGTTGAGTTGACGCGGAGGAGTGATCTGGCCGTGGACGAGGTCCTGGAAAATCTTCATGATGGTCTTTCCCGAAAACGGTGGACGTCCGGTCACCAGAAAATATCCCACGGCTCCGAGGCTGAATAAATCCGAACGGGTATCGAGAGCTTTGGCTTCGGCTTGTTCGGGTGACATGTAATGGGGCGTCCCGGCGACGACCCCTTCGATTGTGATTGTCGTCGAGGTTTGCATCGGCTTGACGAGCCCGAAGTCCAACAGCTTGACGACGTCGTGAACTCCGCCACGGGGACAGACGAAGATGTTGCTCGGCTTGATGTCCCGGTGAATCAATCCGATGCTGTGAGCTTCTTGCAACGCGAAACAAACTTGACGCAGCAAATGAATCGCACGAGACGAGTCGAGCGGTCCGTGTAGGTCGACTAGCTCTTGCAACGTCATCCCCGGCAAGTATTCCATCACGTAATAGAACGTGCCGTCTTCGGTGTGGCCGTAGTCAAAAATCTCCACCGTGTTCCAGTGAGTCAACCGAGCCATCGCGTGGACTTCGCGTTCGAAGCGTTCGAGCGTTTTGGGATCGGTCCCGACGTCCCGGCGTAACAACTTGATCGCACACGGACGACGTAGCAGTTGGTGCTCGGCCAAATACACTTCCCCCATTCCACCCTGGCCCAACAACTTGGTGAGGCGATACTGGCCGAGTTTTCTGGCCTCGAACGCTTCTTGTTGGAGTGTGCGTATCTTGTGAGAACCGAACACCGCGACCACGACCGGGAGCAACAGTCCCAGACTCAAGCCAAGCACCGCATCTCCATGCAGGTACGCGCCGAATTTCTCGTTCGTAAATCCCAGGACAATCATCTCGACGAGAGGGACGACCCAAAGAATCGCGACGACCGAAGCACATCGTTTCCATGTGTTTGGGATGAGCATTCCATACATCAGGATGAGGACGAGCCAGGGCAGACTGAGACTGTCGAGCAAGACGAGTATGAATTCGCGTTCTCGATCCGCGGCGGGAATGCGCGCCAACCATCCGGTGTGGAACATCCGCACTTGGACCCACACGACGACGCCTACGATGAGGCCAAATATTCCCGCTTCCATCCATCGTAGCCGAATGAGGGAGAAGTGCCATTTCGTAAAGAGCGGACCAACGAGACCGGCGAGCAGCGCCACGGTCGCCCAAAAAATGACGAGATCGAACCACGCCAAGCCAGCCTTGTAGGCCACATCCACGAGCATCAACAGGAGTGGAAACAACGCCACCAGGAGAAAGAACACGCCAGCGATGCGCAGTCGTTTTTGCAGGAGTTGGGCGATTTCCGGAGCGAAACCATTCTCCGCTCCGACCAACAACGTGCGAGACGGTTTTGGTTCGGGCGGCGTCATTCGCAGCATCGGGTTCAGGGCCTCGAGGGCGCGGATTTGGTGCTTGAGCTTGGGCAAGAGTTCGGGACAATCCCGACATAACTGTTCGGGGGAAATCGGTTCTCCCCGTTCCCGCGATTCTTCCCAGGCGAGTATGACGGCGC